>CAYMQO010000443.1:0-2142 GCA_964392405.1 uncultured Marinobacter sp. | reverse complement strand
CGCCAGCGGCTGGAACGCACCATTGAGCTGCGTCGGGAAGCCATGGGTCCCGTAACGGCAAGCCAGCTGTTCGCCGGTGAGGAAGCCCATCAGCGTTATCTGATCGGAATGGAAGAGATTCGCACCAATACCCGGCTGAGTGAACAGCAGCGCCAGCAGGCACAGTCAGCCATCCGCGACGACTTGCGCAGCGGACGCTTGCTGGTTGATATCAGCGACCCCAGGGTGGACGATCGTCTGCGACAGAATCGGGCGCAATGGCAGCAGTTGGGTTTACCGGAAGAAACCCGTCATCGTCTTGAACGCCAGAGCCTGGGCCTGATTGCCGCCCGGGACCTGGCCGGTAGCGATTCAGAGGACTGGTATCGTCGTTTCGCGCAGTTTGAGCGGGAGCGGGAAGCCATCTTCCGGGCGGGGCTGACCGAGGCCGAGAAGCAACGTCAGGCTGAGGAGCTGGAAGCCACCTACTTTACGCCGGCCGAACGGGACGCTGCCGTTAACTGGTTGCCCCATCACCTTCGGGACGAGGCGGTTCCGTACTGATTGAAGCGTGATTACCAGCGGTCTGCCGCTCCATCAATGGCTACTCTTTATCAACTTTGGGCACGGCTACCAGGCGAAAGCCTGCCAGGTCGTCCCTGGCCATAAAACGGTTGGCGGCCCGGGCATGGGTTGCGTTGAAATGCCAGCTGCCGCCCCGTAACACCTTGTACTCGCCCTGCCCGGGTCCTGTCGGATCAACCGTCTGCTCCAGGTCATAGGGGCCATACCAGTCCGCACACATCTCCCAGGTGTTACCCAGCATATCGTGGAAGCCCCAGGCGTTCGCCGGATGACCCGCTACCGGTTGGGGTCCGGATGACCGCGGAAATGGCTCACAGCCGGGCAGAACCGACAGGCCAGATACGTTGGCCTGTTCAGGCCCGAGGCAATCGCCAGTGTGGTAGGAAGAAGTACTGCCGGCACGGGCGGCGTATTCCCATTCGGCTTCAGTGGGCAGACGGTAGCTCCACTCGGGATCCTGCGCGGACAACTGTTCGATATACCACTGGATCCATTCCAGGCGCAGGCCATCCACCGGGCAGGATTCACCGCATTCGGGGAAAGCAGACGGATCACCATCCACGAGCGAGAGCCACTGGGCCCGGGTCACCGGTGTGGTCTGGAGCCAGAACGATCGGCTGATCGTCACCCGCCGAGCCAGCTCATCAGGTTCGTGGCCGGGGCTGTCCGGCGTACTGCCCATGGTGAAGGTTCCAGCCGGCACCTGGTGGAACGTCATCCCGAGGCCGTTAGTGACGGCCTCCAGCTCCCCTGATGCACTCTGGCTGGTCAGCAATAAAACCCCTGCCAGGGCAACGAAGGGCCCTGGCAGGGTTAACGTCCGCAACAGCATCAAACGCTACTGTGTTCAGTCCAGCGTATCGAGGATCAGGTCCGCCAGGACCCGAGAGCCGGCTGCAGTGGGATGAATACCGTCAGATCCGATGTAACGACGTTCGTTACCGGCAAAGGACGGGCGGGTGTCGATGAACTTGACGCCCATCTGAGGGTAGGTCTCGGCCTTGTAAGCCATGGAGATGGCATTGATCTGGTCACGCTCAGGATCGCCCAGGTTGTAGTAACCCAGGTAGATGATTTCGCTAATGCCGTCGTTGCGCATGTCGTTGTACATGCCGGCAAGCGTCTGCTCAATACCGGTCAGCACTTCTTCGACACAACTCTGGGTGGTGCAGTCGGCGCCGTCACCCAGCAGGAAATCGTTACCTCCGCCGTTCATGATGACGGTCTCGATCCCGCTCTTGTCCGCATTGGCGTACTGGTTGGGAATGGTATAACGGCGACTGCAGATGAGACTGCCACCGTTAACCTGGCAACCGCTGCGGGCGTAGGTATCGATGTTTTCGTCCAGATCTTCTTCCAGGTACTCATGGATATCGCCGGACAGGGCGAAAATGGAGTCACCGACAATCATCTTGTCAGCACTCGCGCCACCACTGCCGCCGCCAACTGCCCAGGCGTTGAAGGCCACACACGAAGCCAGCACTGCCAGCCCGAACTGTTTTACGTTGTTGTTGAGCATAACCACGTTTCTCCTGTCTTGTCGTTGCTTTTCGTCGCTGCCGCCCTTCCCGGGCAGAT
>CAYMQO010000442.1:0-2150 GCA_964392405.1 uncultured Marinobacter sp. | reverse complement strand
TTCTTCGGGTCTTCCTCGCCCTGATACTGGGCAACCTGATCCGGCAGGCTCGCCAGTACCTCATCCACCATGGCCTCCAGCGCGCCGGTGTCTGACACCTGCTTCAGGCCTTTGGACTCGATGATCGCGTCCACGTCATCGCTTTCACCGGTCCACAGGGCTTCGAACACCTTCTTGGCACCGGAGGAGGACAGGGTATTGTCCGCGATACGGGTCACCAGGGCGCCAAGCTGAGCACCTGAAATGGGTGCTTCGCTGACCGTCTTTTCCTCGGCGTTCAGGCGCGCGGAGAACTCACCCTGTACCCAGTTGGAAGCCAGTTTGGCGTCTTTGCCGTGCTCGGCGGTCTGCTCGAAAAACGCCGCCAGGCGGGCGTCGGCCGACAGCACGCCGGCGTCGTAATCGTTCAGGCCGTACTGTTCCCTGAAACGGGCCTTGCGGGCGTCCGGGAGCTCCGGCAGGTTGGCGCGGATGTCGTCAATAAAGTCGTCGTCGATCACCACCGGCAACAGGTCCGGACAGGGGAAGTAGCGGTAGTCGTTGGCTTCTTCCTTGGTACGCATGGAGCGGGACTCGTCGCGGTCGCCATTGTACAGGCGGGTTTCCTGGGTGATGCTGCCGCCGTCTTCCAGGATGTCCATCTGCCGCTCCACTTCGTGGGCGATGGCCTGTTCCATGAACCGGAAGGAGTTCAGGTTCTTGGTTTCGGTACGGGTGCCGAGGGTGTCTGAGCCTTTCGGTTTCAGGGAGATGTTGACGTCAAAACGCATGGAACCCTGGGACATGTCACCATCGCAAATGCCCAGTGACGTCACAATGCCATGAAGCTTCCTGGCAAAGGCCACCGCCTCTTCCGCATTGCTCATGTCCGGTTCGGTGACCACCTCAATCAGCGGCGTGCCGGCCCGGTTCAGGTCAATGCCGGACATGCCGTGATAGTCCTCGTGCAGAGACTTGCCCGCGTCTTCTTCCAGGTGGGCATGATGGATCCGGATGCGCTTGGTGCTGCTATCCGCCAGCTCGATGTCCACGTAGCCGGGCCCAACGATGGGCTGGGCCAGTTGCGTGGTCTGGTAGCCCTTGGGCAGATCCGGATAAAAGTAGTTCTTGCGCTCGAACACCGAGCGACGGCCGATCTCGGCGTTGGTGGCCAGGCCAAACATCACCGCGTAGCGGAAGGCCTGCTCGTTGGGCACTGGCAAGGTGCCCGGCATGGCCAGGTCTGTGGCGCTGGCCTGGGTGTTGGGGGCTGCACCAAACGCGGTGCTGGCGCCGGAAAAGATCTTGGTCCGGGTGGCGAGCTGAACATGAACTTCCAGCCCGATCACAATATCCCATTGCATATATGCGTCTCCTGATGCGGGCTTACTGGGGTTCACGCTGGTGCCAGTCGGTCACCTGCTGGTACTGATGGGCGATGTTCAGCAGCCGGGCCTCGGTAAAGTAATTGCCGATAACCTGCAGGCCCACGGGCATGCCATCCACAAAGCCTGCCGGAACCGACATGGCAGGGACGCCGGCCAGGTTGACGGCGATCGTAAAGGCGTCCTGCAAGTACATGGCGACCGGGTCCGTAATCTTCTCGCCTTTGGCAAAGGCAGGGGCCGGCGTGACCGGGCTCATCAGCACATCCACATCCTGAAACGCACTGATAAAGTCCTGCTGAATCAGCCGGCGAACTTTCTGGGCTTTCAGGTAGTAAGCATCAAAATAGCCGGCTGACAGGGCGTAGGTGCCCACCAGAACCCGGCGTTTGACCTCGTCACCGAAGCCTTCCGCCCGGGTACGGGTGTACAGGTCCATCAGGTCCTTCGGATCTTCACAGCGGTAGCCATAGCGTACGCCGTCGTAGCGGGACAGATTGGCGGATGCTTCGGCGGACGCGATGACATAGTAGGCGGGGATGGCCAGCCTGGCGTTGGGCAACGAGATCTCTTTCACCGTCGCGCCCAGCTTTTCGTATTCCCTGATGGCGTCGCGAACCTGCTGCTCCATGGCGGGGTTCAGCTGCTCTGAGAAATATTCCTTCGGCAGGCCGATGGTCAGTCCCTGCAGAGAGTCGTTCAGCGTAGCCGTGTAATCCGGCACTTCACGTTCGACGCTGGTGGAATCCTTCGGGTCGAAGCCGGCCATCACGTTGAGCATCATGG
>CAYMQO010000441.1:0-2159 GCA_964392405.1 uncultured Marinobacter sp. | reverse complement strand
GTGGCCGGCGAACAGGTACCCCGCTTCACCCGGATCAGCGACGATTAAGGGCCGCCCGCCCGGTGTGAATCCGGGCAATTTTTGACTCTGGCGCGACTTTCCTGCACATTAGCGACCCTTCCAAACCTGTCTGTTTTGTCATCAAGTGCGTAGAGCCTTTGGCGCTTCGCCTGTTACGGAGTCCTGTCATGAACGCGGTTGTCGCTGCGGTAATCGTCATGCTTGTATTGAGCCTGTTACGCATCCACGTGGTGGTTGCCCTGATCGTTGGTGCCATCACTGGCGGCCTGGTCAGTGGTATGTCGCTGAAAGTCGCGATTGAGACCTTCAACGGTGGCCTCGGCAACGGCGCCACGGTTGCCCTGTCGTACGCCACGCTGGGAGCGTTCGCGGTCGCCATCGGTAAGTCGGGCCTGGCCCATGCCCTGGCCGATAAGGCGCTGCTCATGGTGGGCCGTCAGGACGCCAGCGGCTCTGGAACCGCCAGCAAGAGCATCCGCTTCATGATTATTGGCCTGCTGCTGGTTGTGGCCATGTCATCCCAGAATATCCTGCCCATTCACATCGCGTTTATTCCGCTGATCGTCCCGCCGCTGCTGTACGTCATGGGCAAACTCAACCTGGACCGGCGTCTGGTAGCCTGCGTGCTCACCTTCGGCCTGATCACGCCGTATATGTTCCTGCCGGTGGGTTTCGGCGGAATCTACCTGAAAGACATTCTGCTGGCGAACGTCGCCGATAACGGCATTAATACTGACGGGATCCACGTAATGTCTGCCATGGCACTGCCGGCCCTGGGCATGCTGATTGGGTTGGGGATTGCTGTTTTCATCAGTTATCGCGGTGAGCGCAAATACGACCTCTCTCGCATCGAGCAGACTGAAGCGGTGGAAACCCACTACAACAGCTGGACCCTGTTCATGGCAATGGTGGCCATCGGGGTGGCGTTTGTGGTCCAGCTCTGGCTGGAGTCGATGATTCTGGGGGCGCTGACCGGCTTTGTGCTGTTCAACCTGTCGGGCGTGGTGCGCTGGAAGGAATCCGACGATCTGTTCACGGAAGGCATGAAGATGCTGGCGATGATCGGCTTTATCATGATTGCCGCCAACGGCTTCGCGGAGGTGATGCGTGAAACCGGCCAGATCGAGACGCTGGTTCAGGGGTCAGTAGAAGCCATCGGCAACAATAAGGCGATGGCGGCGTTTCTGATGCTGGTGGTCGGCCTGCTGATTACCATGGGTATCGGTTCGTCGTTCTCAACTATTCCGATTATCGCTGCGCTTTATGTGCCGCTGGCGCTGGAACTGGGCTTCAGTCCCATGGCGATCGTCGCCCTGGTGGGCACCGCCGGCGCCCTGGGTGATGCCGGTTCTCCCGCATCAGACTCGACACTGGGCCCCACGGCGGGCCTTAACGTCGACGGTCAGCACAACCACATCTGGGATACGGTGGTGCCTACGTTCCTGCACTATAACTTGCCTTTGCTGGTGTTTGGGTGGGTGGCGGCTATGGTGCTCTGAGTTTCGGGTTTCCTGGGTCCCGGCTTTTGGGATTCGGGTGGGGTGAGGAGTGGGGAAAGGGTTTCAAAACGAAAAACTGGCGTTTTTCTGACTGTTTTGAAACCCTTTCCACACTCCTCACGTTGTGACTTTCGTGATAACGCTTGAGAGAAAGCCAGCATTTGAAATGCTTTGAAAAGAATTTTTAATAGAACAGTGCAATGACGAAGTCGACAGGAGTCAGGGTCACTTCAAATCCAAGCTGTCTGCCAGCCTTGCGCTCAATCAGTAAGCGCCGCGGATCAGGTCGATGCCCGGCTTAAGCACTTCCCGCCAGTCCTGCTGCAGCTCTGGGGTCCATTCCGGGTCGTGGGCGCGCAGGGTTTTCAGCAGGGACTGTTCCCACAGGTCGTACCACTCCGGCTTGATGTTGTAGTTGCTGCGGTTGTGGCTCTCCCCCAGGTCGCGCAGTTTTCGGTCCGACATGCCCCGGGCAACCATGATGATCTGCAACACGCCATTGCGGAGCAGGTGGCGCTGGGCTGCCATGTCGGTATCAACGAAGCGGTTACGGATGGCATCGGAACTGGACATGAAGAAGTCGTAGAAATCCACGAAGAAGTCATCTTTTCGACAACACCGGCCATAACTCTGGAATAC
>CAYMQO010000440.1:0-2159 GCA_964392405.1 uncultured Marinobacter sp. | reverse complement strand
TCGTCACCCCAACCGATCAGCTGAATGGCTTTTTGCTGACAGACGGCAAACACCTGCGCAACCGCCGCCAGTGGAGGAAAGGCCAGGTCCTGTTGCTGCCAGGCGGCGATCAGTGCCCGGGCATCCGGCATGACACCGAACGATTTCTGGGTAGCGGCTGACGCCAATAACAGCTCCCGGGGATCGGCTAGCGAATCACAGACGGCCATCCAGCGTTTCCCGCTGAAACGGGGCAGCATGGCCAGTAGCAGCCAGGGGGACGAGGCCGCGGTAAAAAAGGAAGTTTCGGATTCAGGGAGAGCAGTCAGGGCGGACCTCCTTGTTGAAATGCTCCATCAGATCACCGATCTGCTGTCGAGCCCGGGCTGCCATCCTGGCAGCCCGGTTTGTCCTCCGGGCCAGAGCCCGTCAGAAGTGACGTTTACGGATTGGTGACCTTGTCGCCAACAGACAGGGCGCGCGTGGCTTTCAGGACCAGACCATAACTGAGTTTTTCATAGGTCTGAAACACCATCAGCAGACCCGCGCGCTCGTCCGGCAACTGAACCAGCTCACCGGTGACCGGGTCCTTGGCACGATTGCCGGCCTTGAGCACCGCCAGCACGTTGCCCACTTCCAGGCCGTCACGGGCGCCCCGGTTCAGTACCACCACATGGTACTGGCCGATCTGGGTGACCCCGGATTCCACCGCAATCATTTTGCCTTCGATATCCCCGTCCGGCGCGCTGGGGGTAAAGCTGGTGTTAATGCGGCGGTCTTCCTGGGCCAGCAGTCGGTCTTCGATGCGCACTTCCTCGCGGGTCCGGGACAGCTGGACGGTCAGGATGTCACCTTTCTCATCAACAATGCTGCCGTCGCCAATGGAGCGGGCTTCCAGACCGAGGAACTCACCGGTGTCCGGATCGACATGGGCGCGGCTCTTGCGGAACAGGCCGACATTACGGGCCGGAGCCTCACCCCGGGCATAGACCCGGTCACCGGCACCGCTGATAATGCGACTTTCCTGTCCTTCCAGGATGTAAGGCGCGTTATTGAGCTCTTCCTCGGTCACGATACGGGTCTTGGTGAGGAAGCTCTCAATGGCATCCAGTGGAATGGCCGGGATCGGTGTGTCGATCGGTTCTGACCGAACCTGGGGCGACAACCTGACCACGCCACTGCTGGCCTTGGTCAGATGGGGCTTGCCATCAATATAGACCAGCGCCAGTTCATCCCCCGGATAGATCAGATGCGGGTTGTTCACCTGGGGGTTCACATGCCAGATTTCCGGCCAGTACCAGGGATTGTTCAGAAAGCGGGATGAAATGTCCCACAGGGTATCGCCCTTCTTCACGGTGTAACGCTCGGGGTGATCAGAACGGAACTCCGGACCCTGCGCCTGTGCCCAGGAGGCGGACAACAGCATCAGAGCCGTGAGAGCGTACAGCAGTTTCCTCATCATAGAATCCTTCATCGCGCGTGCCTTAAAAGCGTACTTCCTCTTTTACTGCCGGAGCGTTGCAAGCCGCAAGGCCGTTCAGCGCCTCAATTAAAGAGGAAAGCCAAAACAGAATGATCGTGTATTTTTCTCTTATAGTAGTTTCTGGCTATCGCCTGATCAGTTTGTATTCAATCGATCTTCGGGGGATAATAAGACAATATCGTGCCGCATCGCCATGAATACAGAGTTTCCGCTTCGGTTATCATAGCGGGCAGGCGGCAAAAATCGCGGTACACGATCGCATTTTGTGACACCAGCCAGAGATCTTTCCCGATACTGGCAACTCAGGCAAGTACAGCAACTATGATTCTGAATATTCTTGAATATCCCGATCCCAGACTGCGGACCATTGCAAAGCCGGTGGACAAAGTCACCGACCGGCACCGCAAGCTGATCGACGACATGTTCGAGACCATGTATGACGCTCCCGGAATCGGTCTGGCTGCCACTCAGGTCAACGGAGCGAACCCCGGGTGTTCATCAATCCGGAAGTGGAAGTGCTCGATGGCGACTATCAGGCCATGCAGGAGGGCTGCCTTTCGGTACCGGGTTTCTACGAAGACGTCGAGCGCATCGAGCATGTGCGGGTAAAAGCCCTGGACTACGATGGCAAACCGTTTGAACTGGAGGCTACCGGGCTGCTGGCAGTGTGCATTCAGCACGAGATGGACCACCTCAA
>CAYMQO010000439.1:0-2163 GCA_964392405.1 uncultured Marinobacter sp. | reverse complement strand
GTCCGCTGGTGGGGATCATTGGTGCCACTCAGGCCATGGAGGCAATCAAGCTGATCTCAGGGCAGGGACGTAATCTTGCCGGTCGTCTGATGCTGCTGGATGCCTGGCGGATGGAGTGGCGGGAGATGAAGCTGGCCAGGGATCCAAACTGTCCGGTTTGTAGTTCGAATTAACTTTTACCCAAGCGACCAGCACCACGGTTTCAGCGTGCCGGGAGAGGCCCCTTTCCGGGACCTTCAAAAACAGGGACGTTTTTGAAGAGCCCCCATGGACGGGTTCACGGCGTGTCGCGGAAGGGGGCTCGCCCAGCGCGCCAGGCACGACCTTCCAGTCCTGGCGATGGCAGGCTTCCCATATTCGATGCCAGGCTCGTTACCGTTTCCAACTCTTTCAGGACTGCCGGCTCCGAGTCCGCGCGCGGCACGGGAACCTTTTCCGGGACACGCCCGCAAGTACGTCCCTGTAGGGCTCGACGAACGCCGTCCCTGGCGTTCGACGGTCCCGGAAAAGGTTCCCGCACCGCACGCCTGTCGACGGGTTGCTGGTCGCCCCCCCCTTGCCCCAGGTGTTGCGCAGCGCACTCAAATGATGTGCAGTTCTCTAGGGCAACCCTTGGTAGATTCGCTGGAATCTGCGCCCTGCATTATAGTGAATGTACGCCATTGATTCTTTGAAAGTTCCCCGTTGGCAATTGTGCGTATTGAGCGTCGGCCCATAGCCTCGTTTAATGCGCCCGCCTCCGCCAAGGACGCAAGAACCAGAACCATAACAAGGAGCCACACAATGCCTGGTAATTCAGCCCCTCAGCCCATCATCGATAACGACGGCCACCAACGGACTGCCCTCGGTTGGCGGGAATGGGTGGCTCTGCCCGAGCTGGACATCCAGCGCATCAAGGCCAAAGTAGATACTGGCGCCCGGACCTCATGCCTCCATACGTTTCGCACCGAACCGTACACAGCAAACGGCGAGCGACGGGTGAAGTTCTGGGTGCACCCGGAACAGAATAACCTCCACAGCGTGGTGGAGTGCGATGCCGCCGTGATCGACGAACGCTCAGTGACCGATTCCGGAGGTCATAAAGAACTGCGACTGGTGATTGCCACCGAAGTCATTGTCGGCGATCAGCGCTGGCCCATTGAAATGACCCTGACCAACCGGGATTCCATGCGGTTCCGAATGTTGCTGGGTCGTACTGCCATGGCCGGCCGCTGTACCGTCATGCCCGAAGCTTCCTACCTGACCGGAGAACCGGTATTGAGGAACCATTCATGAAAATAGCCATTCTCTCCCGCAACCGGCATCTGTATTCCACACGACGCCTGGTCGAGGAGGGTATTAACCGGGGCCATGAAGTGCGTGTGATCGACGCGCTGCACTGCTCAATGAACATCACATCGGCGGACCCCCGCATCCACTACCACGAAGAGGTACTGGAGGATTTCGATGTGGTGATCCCGCGAATTGGCGCCTCGGTCACCTTTTACGGTACTGCTGTTTTGCGTCAGTTTGAGATGATGGGCGTGTTCCCGGTTAACGAATCGGTGGCCATTACCCGGTCCCGGGACAAGCTCCGGTCGTTGCAGCTGCTGGCCCGCAAAGGCGTCGGCATGCCGGTGACCGGCTTTGCCAACAAGCCCGACAACGTGCCTGAGCTGCTGAAAATGGTGGGTGGCGCGCCGGTGGTGATCAAGCTTCTGCAGGGCACGCAGGGGATCGGCGTGGTGCTGGCGGAAACCCGCAAGGCCGCAGAGAGCGTGATCGAGGCCTTTATGGGGCTGAAAGCCGACATTCTGGTGCAGGAATTTATCAAGGAAGCCGGCGGCGCAGATATCCGCTGTTTTGTCATTGGCGACAAGGTCATTGCGGCCATGAAACGCCAGGGTGCGGAAGGGGAATTTCGTTCCAACCTTCATCGCGGAGGCACGGCTTCGCTGGTACGGATTACCCCTGAGGAGCGCCGCACCGCCATCACCGCTGCCAAGGCAATGGGGCTGAACGTGGCCGGGGTGGATCTGCTACGCTCCAGTCGTGGCCCGCTGGTGATGGAAGTAAACTCCTCCCCGGGCCTGGAAGGCATTGAAAATGCCACCGGCAAGAATGTCGCCGGCATGATTATCAACTGGACTGAAAAAAATCACAGGCCGTGGAAAACAAAAACCA
>CAYMQO010000438.1:0-2171 GCA_964392405.1 uncultured Marinobacter sp. | reverse complement strand
GCTGCACCGGTAAAAAATAACGCTCAAGTATACCTGAGGGGTATCCGCCAGGGCGAGCACAGTGGATACGGAGCGGCGCGGCCACAACGTTCGACAGACCGGCTCAATGGTTTCACCCCTGCCCGCTCTTACGTCACGCTACAACTGAGACGTTTTCTTTCTACGTTTAATCTGTACAATGTGATGAGTTTGGCATTTATGTAGCCTACCAGACCAGGGACAGCCCGGGTCAGGAATGATTGCCGGCACCAGGAAACGGACCCCCGACAATAAAAAAAGTGAATTCTGACAGGAGTATGCTGACTTGAATGAGCTCGTCATTTGCCGCCACCGCCCCGGTGCCGGCGAAGGCTTGACGACCGTTCTGACCATTGGCCAGGACGGCAAGGTGACGGGTACCGACCCGAACCTGTCGCTGGTGCTGGGTTACAGCAGCAGTGAGTTGGAAGGTCGCCCTCTCGCGCAACTGATTGCCTCTGCGGAGGACAATCCTCTATGCCCTGATTATGCCAGCTACCACGACAGTGGCCGGCCGCTCACCGTTACGCTCCGCCACAGCGGCGGACACTTCATGGCGGCACGGGTGCTGGTGCGCACGATCAGTCGGAGCCGCCCGTCTCCGTTGGTCCGTAGCGAAAGTACGGCGATGACCTCTTCCTCGCAAGTGCCCCACCCCCGGTCTGCCGAGCGGGAAGACATCGCCCGGACCAAGGCGTTGCTGGGGCATATCCGCGAAAGTCTCTCCCAGGGCGGACTGCCGCTGGAGTATCAGCCCATTGAAGCCCTGAAGCATTCTGATCGGGGGTTGCGACTGGAAGTGCTGGCCCGCCTGAAGGGTGTTAACGGCAGCGATACGGATCTGCTGCCCAAGGACTTTCTACCACTGATCGAGCGGTTCGAACTGTCCCGCCGGCTGGACCGGCAGGTCATTCGCCAGACCCTCTGTCACCTCTATCGCCATCCGGACATTGCTGAATCCCTGAGTTACTGTGGGTTCAATCTGTCCCGGGGCTCCTTGCAGGACCGCACCCTGCCTGCGTTTATTGCCCGCGCGCTGGAGAAGACCGGCCTACGGCCCGAGAGCCTGTGCTTTGAGATCCCGGCCCGGCACGCCATCACCTATACCTCGGATTGCCGGCAGTTGTGCCGCATGCTGCAGCAACTGGGCTGCAAGACCGCGCTGGATGGGGCCGGCATGAGCATGGAAAGCTACCGGCTGGCCGGACGCCTGCCGGTGGACTACATCAAGCTGGCGCCGGAGCTGATGAACGGACTGCGGGATGAGCCCACCCACCTGGTAATGGCGGAAGCCCTGCAGCGCATCGCCAACACCAGCGGCAAACTGACCATCGCCACCGGCGTCGAAAATGACATTGCCCGCCAACGGGTACAGAACCTGGGCATTCATTTCATACAGGGGCGCCAGGTCAGCCCTCCGCAACCGCTGGCCGAGCTCGGCACGACCGGCTGGGGCAGCCAGTCTGCGGGCGCCATCGCCTGACTCGTTACCCTGGCTATTGCGCCGGCTGAGTTGTCGGGTCAACCGGCGCAATAGCGGATCTGGCCAAAAACCGACGACTTTACCCGAGTCGCTGCCTGGCCCGCGCCACAGCAGCCCTTACCTGAGCGGGCGCGGTACCACCCAGATGGTCCCGGGCCTGCACCGAGCCTTCCAGCGTCAGCACGTCGAACACATCGTTTTCAATGGTGCCCGAGAACTGCCGCAGCTCTTCCAGGGTCATCTCTGACAGGTCCTTTTTCTCCGCGACCCCAAAGGCCACCGCCTTGCCGACCACCTCGTGGGCATCCCGGAAGGGAACGCCCTTTTTCACCAGATAGTCCGCCAGATCCGTCGCCGTGGAGAAGCCGCGGCGGGCCGCTTCGCGCATGTTGTCCGCTTTCGGCGTAATGGCGGGCACCATATCGGCGTAGGCCCGCAGGCAGCCCTTCACCGTATCCACGGTATCAAAGAGCGGCTCCTTGTCTTCCTGGTTATCCTTGTTATAGGCCAGTGGCTGGCTCTTCATCAGGGTCAGCAAGCTGATCAGATGGCCGTTGACCCGCCCGGTCTTGCCCCGCACCAGCTCCGGCACATCCGGGTTCTTTTTCTGGGGCATGATGGACGATCCGGTGCAGAAGCGGTCCGGCAGATCAATAAAGTCGAACTGGGC
>CAYMQO010000437.1:0-2180 GCA_964392405.1 uncultured Marinobacter sp. | reverse complement strand
GCCCGTACAGTAATGTATGTTCGCGTGGAAGGTCAACGGATTGTAGACTCCGCGCTCCAGTGCCGTACCGGCACAAACGGATACACGGCTTCCTGCACAGGCACACTATGGCTTCTGACTTCCGACGCTCTCCGAACCCTGACAAAAAGTCCTGTAAACCCCAGCTCACCCGGGACGACTGGCTTGATGCGGCTGCCGGTGAGGTAGCCAGCGGCGGCTTTGGCAATTTGCGGGTACTGACCCTGGCCAAAAAGCTGGGGGTCACCCGGGGCAGCTTTTACTGGCACTTCCGGGATCACGAAGACCTGGTGAACCGTTTTCTGGACCGCTGGCGGGACCGCCGTTTTGTCGAGCTGGACTACATGCGCCCCAAAGGCGATAACCCGGAAGAAGAGCTGCACCAGCTGCTGCAGCTGTTGCTGACCGACGCCTCCCGTAATGTGAGGCGGCTGCAGGTGGAGCTGGCGGTGCGGGACTTCGCGCGACGGAATGCCCATGCCGCCGCCATCGTGGAAGAAGTGGACCAGGCCCGGGTGGAGCAGAACAAATTGTTGTTCCTGAATCTGGGCAGCGCGGAAAGTGAAACCGAAGACATGGCCACGCTGATGTACGTGGCGTCCGTCGGTGCTCAGGTGGTGCTATCGGGCCGCAAGGGCAATGCCGATACGGTAGCGAGGATCGAAAGCCTCGTCGCCCGGCTGGCGCTGGGACAGCGCATAGGGGTCTATCACACGGATGATGAAGAGTGAGGCCGGCAGGGTACGCCGGCCAATTCTGCTTAACGGGCGTCGAAGAAACGGTTCATATGTGACGCAACTTCCTCGGGCTTCTCTTCCTGTAGAAAATGCCCGGCATCCACCTGCTCCACCTGAATTTCTTCAAAGCATTCTTCGATGTGATTCAGGTATTCAGGGATGATCACCTTGTCCTTGTTGCCGTAGATGTACAGGCCCGGAATGCGCCACTTGTGGTCAGTAAGGCTGGCCCAGCGTTTGGTGTCATCGGGAAAGGTGCGGTAATAGCTGGCGGCAGCACCCGGGGTGCCGGGGATACTGTACATGCGCACGTATTCGGCAATGGAGTCTTCCGGGATCGGCGCCACGACACCGTTGACGAAGAATCGGATCCAGGTGTCTTCGTTACCGGGAATCATCGCCTCGGCTAAACCACCGGCTTGCTGGAAGTGCTGGTACCAGTAGGCCTTGCCGCTGCCTGAGCGGACTTTCCGGATCACTTCCATATTGCCCTTAAGGTTGTTCAGGATGGCGATGTTCATGATCACCATTTTCTGAACCCGCTCCGGAACAGCCAGCGCCACTTCCTGCGCCACAATGCCGCCCCAGTCATGGCCGACCAGCTGGAAGTCCTGGATGCCGAGCGCATCGAGCATGCTGACCACGTCAGCAGCCAGGGCCTGTTTCGTGTAATGCTGTTTGCCTTCCGTACGTTCACTGTCACCCAGTCCCCGCAGATCAGGAGCGATCACCCGCAGCCCGTCCTTGAGGTGGCGACCGGTATGCTCCCAGCAGTAGGAGCTTTCCGGCCAGCCGTGGATCATCACCACCGGGGCGCCGTCGGGGCTGCCGCCCTCCCGCCAGGTGAAGGTGCCGCGTGGGATGACAAGGGTTTTGGGTTCGCTTAGAAACATGCCGGGGCTCCTGCCTTTTATTGTGAATGACGAGCTTGCGGAAAATCAGGTTGCGAAACAAGACCTGATCCTGGACTGATGGCTGGGAGCCTGTCCAGAAGTGTCGGAATAAAGTGCGGGGGAGGGGGAATCATTGCGGTAAAAAACGGGGCTTCCGGCCGGGGAAAGCCGGAAGCCCAAGGAGTCACCGAGTACTTCTCAAGTGTCGGCAGGTGAAGGGTTGCCTGCCGACACAGGTTTACAGACCGAGTTTGAAGTTATCGATAACGATGCGCGTGCCGGTAGCAGCGCCCATGACGTGCAGTCTCAGCTGCTGGATATCACCGGTAGACTGCAGGCTGAACCGGCTGTCGATGGTTGACCATCCGTTGGTGGCAATCTGACCGCCACCCAGCTTCTGCCATTGCGCGCCCTGATCGTCCACGAACCAGGCCCAGAGCTCAACGGTGTCAGTGGACAGCCTGCGGTTGCTCAGCTGTACATCGAACGAAGCGTTGTAGGTCTTGCCGGCTTCTACCAGTCCGGTGGCTTC
>CAYMQO010000436.1:0-2182 GCA_964392405.1 uncultured Marinobacter sp. | reverse complement strand
GCACTCATGGCTTCAATGGCCGCCAGCCCGAACCCTTCATGGCGGGACAGACACAGGAACCAGGCTGCCTGTCCGATCAGTTCGGCCAGGCGCTGATCCGACGGGCTGGCCTCCAGCATTAACGCGCCCTCTGGCAGCTGGCGCTGCCTTGCCTCGCGGCTCAGGTCGGCAGTGGTGAAATCGTATTCACGACCAGCGATAATCAGCCGCCAACGGGGGTCTCTGTCACGGAGCACCTTGAGCAGATCCAGTGACTCAACCAGCCCCTTATTGGAAGACCAGCGACCGAAATACATCAGGGTATGATTCAGCTCGCCGCTGGCCCGGTCTGCGTAGCGATCGGTATCCACCCCATTCTCGATCACTTCCAGTCGCTTTTCCGGAATGATTTCGCGAAACCGGCGGCCGTCGTTCTCACTGGTGGCAACGACCTTGTCGTAGGCCCGGGACGACATCCGGGTGATGGTGCGAAACCAGAGCTCTTTCAGCCGGCCTGCAAACTCGGTATGAAAAAAGCCGCCGTGGGTCGAAACCACCAGCGGTCGTCGATGGGCGATGCGGGTCAGTGCCAGATAGTCATAAAAAAAATCGACACCATGCACATGGATGACGTCTGCCTCCCGAATGGCGGAAAGAACTGTCGGACAGAGCGGATAGCGAGTGGACCCCCGGTAGGGCAACCGGGTCACCGGCACATCCGAAATCACATCATTCTTTTGCAGGCGCTCCCCGGAATTACGGAAAAGGCGATCCAGAGTCACCACCGAAGCGGTCTGGGTCCCGGTAGCGAGCTGGCAGGCTGCGATGTTCCGGACCACATCTTCCATGCCTCCCACAGACGGGTAATACTGCCGGATCACGTGTACAACATTCAGGCTCATGCATCAGCCTCTCTGCGATGAATTCCGAAACGTACGCCCCAGCCGGACCACCCGGACCTCAGGTGACGGGGAACGGGCAGTCTGGCGGGGTCAGCCAGCACAGTTCCAAACAGGAACCAAAGCAGTGCGGAGGTTTTCATGGCAAACAGTGACGTACCGCTGATTGTGAGGATCAGTGACATATAAACCGCTGCAAAGCTGCGGAACCGCGCTGCCCGTTCGTCCGGCATGGGGATCAGCCAGATGGCCAGCCAGAATCCAACAGCCAGTACGATGCCAAACGTTGACAGCACATAGGCATAACCCTGGTCCGGGAACCAGGCGCCGCTGTCTGCGCCAAGCAGCATCTTCGCGTCAAAGCTCATCAGCCCCCAGGCACTGCTGACCAGGCGGCCGGCGTAGGTATCGCTGTAGCCAATAGAACCAAACAGGCCCAGCGCCACCAGCCCACCCATGATCAGGAAGGGCATGACCGCGGGCAGATACAGGAGCCAGCCACGGAACATCAAACGCAGCCCCACCAGCAGAAAGACCGAGAGCAGTGCAAAGCGGGAATCCGCAAGCACCATCATGACGACGCCGGTGGTGCAGAAGAACCACATCAGGGATTTTTCACCCGCCCCTTTACTGAGCCCCCACGCCACCACCAGGGTCGCGAAATTGCCGAGGGACACCGGTTCCAGAAAGACGGAGGAAACCCGATGGTTATCCAGCAGCCAGGGCAGCAGGGTACGCCCCATATCTTCGGGCCGGATCCCGTTCATCTGGAGCCGGCTTTCACGCTCATATTCCGTGATGGGTTCCAGGCTCCCGATGTTCACGTAGTAGCCGAAGATATCCAGCATGTTGGTAAAGCTTTCGAGGGCGAACAGCTCGTAGACCCCGACCGCAATCACGATCGCGACGGCTACTTTGAGGACACGGTCGGCTAACCGGACATCGCCCACATTCCGGCCCAGCCAGAAAAACCACATGGGGATCAGAACATCCCGGAAGCCCTTCAGGTCGAGCCCGCCCTTGAAGAGGGCCAACAGGCAGAGGGTGGCGCCTGTGAGAGAAACCAGAATGATGAGGCCGGGCAGAAACCTGGGCAGCAGCAGTGGCAGGCAGGCCAGCATCAGCATGGCCTCCGCGAGCCCCACCATGGCACGGGAGGCCGGAAACAGATGTGTATTAATCAGGCACAGCACCACCTGGTAAAACACGGCCCCGACTACAATAAAGATAGTCAGAGGCCTGAGCACCGGGTGCTGGGCCGGAGTTTCTACTGGCATGATCCTTTCCGCCTCGGGTGCTGCAAG
>CAYMQO010000435.1:0-2183 GCA_964392405.1 uncultured Marinobacter sp. | reverse complement strand
AGCATAATGTAGATCAGCACCAGAGTGGCCAGGTCAACAGAGCCCCGTGACACCAGGAACGGCCAGACGAGCGCAACAGCGATCAGCAGGACCATCCCGATGTTCTCTAGCCGTATCCGCTTTGCGTCCGGCAGGGGCTCGCGATTGGCCAGGGGATTAAGCGCTTGCAGGACCTCAAGGCGGCCCATGAGCCGGTCCCGGAACAACTGGAAGGTGAACACCACCACTGCCGCTACCGCAACGGCTGCCCAGGTGAAGGCATCGGCGCCCCTGACGGTAATGCTGGTCCCCTCGGCCACCAGTTTCAGGCCCAGAATGGGCCAGGCGATAATCAGGGTGATCACGCCACAGAACAGCGCATGACGAAAGCTCTGGGCCATCATTAGATCTTCTCCACTTCCGGCTTGCCCAACAGCCCGGTAGGCCGGAACAGCAGAATCAGGATCAGCAGGCTGAAGGAGATCACATCCTTGTACTCACCACTGAGATACCCCGAGGTCATCGCTTCGGCAATGCCAAGGATCAGCCCGCCCAGCATGGCGCCGGGGATGCTGCCGATGCCCCCAAGCACCGCCGCGGTAAAGGCCTTGAGCCCGGCAACAAAGCCGAACAATGGGTCGACAGAGCCGTAATACATGCCCAGCAGCAGACCGGCCACCGCCGCCAGGGCCGCGCCAATCACGAACGTAGCGGAAATGATGCGGTTGGTATCAATGCCCAGCAGGTTCGCCATGCCCAGATCCTGTGACACTGCCCGGCAGGCGCGGCCGAGGCGGGAGCGGGAGATGAACAGTGACAGCGCCGACATGCAAATAAAGGTAGTGATGAAGATGGTGATCTGGATCCACGAAATGGACAGTTGAAACCGTTCGTCGCCGCCCAGCCGCAGGCCGCCCTCAATCAGGGCCGGGAAGCCGATATTGCGAGAGCCCTGGGCCAGGTGCACGTAGTTCTGCAGGAATATGGACATGCCGATGGCGGAAATCAGCGGGATCAGCCGGTGACGGCCGCGGACCGGTCGATAGGCGACCCGTTCTACCGCCCAGCCCATGGAGCTGGAGACGATAACGGCACAGATCAGGGCCACCAGAAGGACAACCGGTAACCAGGCAATACCCAGCGTTGCCAGCCCGGTTATGGCGATCAGTGCCGTGTAGGCTCCGATCATATAGATTTCGCCGTGGGCGAAGTTGATCATGCCGATGATGCCGTACACCATGGTGTAGCCGATGGCGATCAGAGCATAGGTGCTGCCGATGGTCAGACCATTGATCAGTTGCTGACAGAAATAGAGCAGATCATGCATGGAACGTACTCCGTCAACCAGACCTGAGAGTGCACCAGCAGCGCGCCGGCCGCTGGTGCAGGTTCAGGGCCTACAACAGGTCAGTTGACCGGAGTCTTGCTGCCGTCGGCATGCCATTCGTAAACGACAAACTCGAAGGCTTCCATATCGCCCTTTTCGTCATAGCTGACGGTACCAATGGGGGTTTCGAAGGTGCCTTCGCGAAGGGCTTCGGCCACCTCAAAGGGGTCGGTTGAGCCAGCCTGTTCAATACCGTCGGCAATCAGCTGGACAGCGGCATAGGAGGTCAGCACGAAGGGGCCGGACGGATCTTCGCCCTTGTCCTGGAAGGCCTTGACCAGCTCCTGGTTTTCTTCTTTCTCGTCGAAGCTCGGCGGTAGCGTCACCAGCAGGCCTTCGGCGGCATCGCCGGCAATGGTGTTAATATCCTTATTGCCCACCCCTTCTGGACCCATAAAGGTAGCGCCCAGGTCAGCCTGCCTCGCCTGACGCAGAATCAGCCCCAGTTCCGGGTGGTAACCGCCATAATAGACATAGCCCACATTGGCCTGCTTGAGCTTGGTGACCAGTGAGGAAAAATCCTTGTCGCCGGCGGTAATGCCCTCGAACATCACCACGTTGACCCCGGCGTCCTTTAGCGTATCCCGAACGGCCGTTGCGATCCCCTCGCCGTATTGTTGTTTGTCGTGGACGATGGCTACCCGTTCCGGCTCAAGACCAATCAGGTGCTGAGCGGCGACCGGCCCCTGCATACTGTCCAGACCGATGGTGCGAAATACCAGTTCGTAACCCCGCTCGGTAATGTCCGGGCTGGTGGACGCAGGCGTAATCATTAGAATGCCTTCGTCCTCATAGATATCCGAGGCGGGCTGGGTAG
>CAYMQO010000434.1:0-2189 GCA_964392405.1 uncultured Marinobacter sp. | reverse complement strand
CGGGCGGACATCACTTGCCCCCACTTCTGCAGCGTCCTTGGTGGCTATGATGTCACGAAATTCACAAGACCTTAACAGCCCGGTGTGCCGAATGTGGCACAGGCACATCGTGGCTCCGGACCAGGCTCTGCACCACTCTGCTTACGCTGTCCGGACGATGGTCAGGTCTTTCAGAACTGACGATGGTGTCAGTCCGATCAGGTCCCGGAAAAGGCGACTGAAATGGGCGGAATCGTAGAGGCCCGCGTGCAATGCTGCATCGGTCAGTGACGACTGGCGGGCGACCATACCCAGGCTGCTGCGCACCATTGCCCAGCTGCGGTAACGGCGGAAGCTGATACCAGCCTGCTCGCTGAACAGGTGGTTGAAACGGGATTCTGACAGCCCGGCCACGCTTGCCAGCTCACCGCGTGCGATCACACCGGGATGCGGCTGTCGCAACAGGCGCAGGGTTGCCGCAATGCGGGGGTCCAGCTCTGGGGCCGAACCTGCCCGGGGCGCATGCCGCAACAGCCGGCACGGGTCCAGAGAGTGCAGGCGACCCTCGGTATACCGCTTCACCCGGCTGGGGACAGCCACATCGAAGGCGGCCGGCCCGTCTGCCAGCAGGGTCACCCGCAGCCAGGGCACCAGCTCCACGTCCGGTTCCAGATAAAAGGTGGCAACACGCTCACCCCGGGTATCCAGACAGTGATCCACACCGGCGTCAACAACGGCGCTGCGACACCGCTCACGGGTGCCATTCCGGAAACAGACGTCGATATCCCCGCTCAAACCCATCAACAAGACGGGCGCACCATGCCGATGCCATCCGGTAGGCGGCAGGTCACCGGTGAACAGCACCCGATCCGGTGCGAGCAAGAGTTGCTTTCTGGATTCATGCATACGGGTTTCCCTATCCGGCGAGCCCATCCATCAGTCACCGCAAACCTGACTGCCGCAGCCCAAACGTACAATTTTTGGTGGCCGGGCCCCGTTAGACTACACCCACAACAGCAACAACACCCCCTGAAAACGAGGCACCCGATGACCCTTGCTGAACAGATCTCACTGTCTGCGGCCTTTGGATTCCTGATGACCGGCCTGCTGACCGGTATCTGGAAGTACCGTCACATCGCAACCAGCGCGGATGCCACCGCACCGGCGTATGTCGACATCGCCCACCGGGCATCGCTCATGTACAGCTTTGCGGCGGTGGTTCTGGCTCAACTGGCTGCGGCAAGCGCTTTTTCCGATCGGGTCAACACCGTCGCAGCGGTCAGTGCGCTGTCCTTTTTCGCCTTTGCCATTCTCTCGTACCTGATTCACGGCATCCTTCAGGATACCGATAACCAGCTCCGGCGCCCGCACCGGCTCGGCGCCACCACACTGCCGGGCTGGCTGATGGCCCTGTCGATGTGGTTGCTGATCGTTGCGGAAGTCGGAGGCGCACTGGTCCTGGGTGCCGGCGCCATGATCACCTTCTGGGGTAGCTGAACGAGGCGCGCGACGTTACGACTGACACCAGCGCACCACACCCTCCCCGGCAACCCGGCCACTGGCAAAGCAGGCGGTCAGAAGGTAGCCACCGGTGGGCGCTTCCCAGTCCAGCATCTCCCCGGCGCAGAACACACCTGGTGAGGCACTCAGCATCAGATCGCCCGTCAGAGCCTCAAAGCAGACACCGCCGGCGCTGCTGATGGCCCGGTTGATGTGGAACGGCGCCCCGAGCGTGACTGGCAACTGCTTGATGCTCCGGGCCAGTTGCGCCGGGTCGTTGATCACTTCCGGCCCGGTGAACTCCCGCAGCAGACAGGGCGTAGATCAGACCGCCCTCCAGCCCCTGATCGGTCACCATCAGTTCACCGGAATGCCAGTTACCCTCCACCAGCCGACCCTCCGCCAGCCGTGCCCGTACCGATTTTACCGGCGCCCGGGCAAAGCGCTGACGGAAATGCTCACTCCAGGCCACCTGAAAACCGCAGTTGCTCGGTCGCAGCGGGCTGACCCGAACGCCCCGGCCCTCAAGCAATGGTACCCAGGTACCATCTGAGCCGAGCTCCGGCCAGCTGGCGCCGCCCAGGGCAAGCACCGTGGCCCGGGCCTTTACAGTGTGGGCGCCAGAGGGCGTGTCGAACACCAGCGCGCCGTCATCCCAGCCCTGCCAGCGGTGACCCATGTGAAAACGCACGCCCAGCTCACGCAACCGG
>CAYMQO010000433.1:0-2200 GCA_964392405.1 uncultured Marinobacter sp. | reverse complement strand
ACAGGGGTGGAATAAAGCTGGTGGCGGTCTCATTGAAACCGTTGGGGGTGACGTTGCCGCCGGTATTCTGGCGACGGCCATCCACCAGAATCAGGGTGTACTCACTGGGCAGGCCGCGAATGCTGATGTTCAGGCCACCGGTTTTACCGGTACCCTGACGAATGTCGATGCCTTCAACCCCGTCCAGCGCCTCCGCAATATTGCTGAACGACTGGGAGCTCAACTGCTCCTGGCTGATCACACTGATACTTGCCGGCGCGTCGGTGACCTTCTGCTCAAATCCTGAGGCGGAGACGACTATCTCTCCCAGCTCCACAGGTTGGGCGGCCGCCGAAAGGCTGATACCAGAACCGGCCAGTGCGATGGCACTGACAAGAAGTGAAGGACGATTCAACATCACATCTCCTGCATGGTAAAAAGTTTGGATGGAGAATGATAATTATTCTTAACAAGGATTAATAGTCCTTGTTATCGGGACGATGCATTCCACAATCAGGAACGCTGAGTCCAATCCATGCAGATCTACCACTTTTCACCAAAGGGCCGGATTTCCTGCTCGAAGGTCCAGGCATCGCTGGGCTGCTGGTGCAATGCCCAGTAGGCATCAGCGACAGCCTCCGGACGCATCAGCTCGCCCGGCTTCAGGTTGTCGACGGCCTGGTCCCCCTCCCGTTCGCGGATCCGTTCCCGCACCCATGCGGTATCTACCCCGGAATCAATAATGAGATGCGCGACATGGATTCCCTGAGGGCCCAGCTCCCGCGCTGCGGACTGGGCCACCGCCCGGATACCGAACTTGGCACTGGCGAAGGCCGCATAGCCAATACCGCCGCGCAATCCGGCCGTGGCGCCGGTGAAAAAAATGGATCCCTTGCCCCGTGGCAACATATGACGCGCTGCCTCGCGACCGCTTAAAAAGCCCGCAAAGCACGCCATCTCCCACACTTTGCGGAACACCCGCGCGGTGGTATCGAGCAGCGGGAAGTTGACGTTCGCGCCAATATTGAAAATAGCGACTTCCAGCGGCGCTTCCGCCTCTGCATCTTCCATAAAGGCCGCTACTTCCTCTTCCTTGCGAGCATCCAGCGAGCGGGTAAAGGCACGGCCACCGGCAGCTTCGATTTCCGCCTTCAGGGGCTCGAGTTTCTCGCCATTGCGGCGGCCGAGAAATACCGTATAGCCCTCTGCGGCGAACTTCCGGGCGATGGCGGCGCCAATGTAGTCGCCAGCGCCGACCACTGCCACGGTGGCATTGCGTTTGAGGCGGGGTGTGGTGTCCTGTCTCTTGATCGAACGGGTCATATTGGGGCTCCCAATGGATTATTTTAAGTAACAGTGATGTCGTCAGTTCCATTTTGAAACCCAGTATGCTCAGATGAGCATCAGAAAAACAATACACCTCAGGGAGAAAACCATGAGCTTGAACATCGATTTCTATTTCGACTTCGGCAGCCCCAATGCCTACCTGTCCTACAAAGTCATTCCCGAGATCGAGGCACGGATCGGGCCTGCCTTCAACCTCAAGCCGGCACTGCTGGGCGGCATCTTCAAAGCAACCGGTAACCAGTCACCGGCTGTCACCCTGGCTGCTGTTCCAGCCAAGCGGAAGTATGAACAACTCGAACTTCAGCGTTTCGTCCAACGGCACGGTCTGGCTGACTACCGTCACAACCCGTTCTTTCCGGTCAACACACTGAACATGATGCGCGGCGCCATACTGGCGCAACGGCTTGGTATCTTCGAGGCCTACGTTGCGGCGGTTTATTCCGGCATGTGGGAGCAGCAGCTCAATATGGGCGACCCTGACGTGTACCACGGTGTTCTTGAAGCAGCCGGCTTGCCAGCCCAGGAGTTTGCCTCTGGCAATGCCGACCCGGAAATCAAACAGGCCCTGATCAACGTTACGGAAGAAGCCATCGCCCGCGGTACTTTCGGCAGTCCGACCTTTTTTGTAGGCGACGAGATCTTCTTCGGTAAAGATCGTCTGCAAGACGCGGCAGAGGAGTTTCTGCGTCAGCAGGGCGCTCATTCCGCAACGACCTGAAGCGCCTGGGCGCAGGTTGCTCAAGGGTCAGTGCTAAATTAGAATTGATGCCGGTGGCCCAAGAGAGGCACGCAAACGTCCAAGGTGTTATGTCATGCAATGGAACGAGCTGGATCAGCAGTCCTGTTCAGTCGCCCGAACCCTGTCGGTCATTGG
>CAYMQO010000432.1:0-2202 GCA_964392405.1 uncultured Marinobacter sp. | reverse complement strand
GGTCGCTTCTATCGTGGGCCGTTACTTCGCCATGGACCGTGACAACCGCTGGGATCGGGTTGAGCAGGCCTATAACCTGCTGACCCTGGGCGAAGCAGAATTCACCGCAGCGGATCCGCTGACCGCACTTGACGAAGCCTATGAGCGTGGCGAAAACGACGAGTTCGTCAAGGCCACCCGCATCCAGGGTGGCAACGAGGCAGACGCGACCATCAACGATGGCGACGCGGTGCTGTTTATGAACTTCCGCGCCGACCGGGCCCGGGAAATGACACGCGCCTTTGTCGAGGCCGACTTTGACGGCTTCGAGCGCCGCAAGCACCCGGCCCTGGCGGATTTTGTCATGCTCACCGAGTACGCCGCCGACATCAAAACTTCATGTGCGTACCCGCCGGAGCAACTGAAGAACGGCCTCGGGGAATACGTTTCTGGCCTGGGCAAGACCCAGCTACGTATCGCAGAAACCGAAAAGTACGCCCATGTTACCTTCTTCTTCAACGGCGGCCTTGAAACGCCTTTTGAGGGCGAAGACAGAATCCTGGTGCCCTCCCCCCAGGTGGCAACCTACGACCTGCAGCCGGAAATGAGCGCCCCCGAAGTCACCGATAAACTGGTGGAGGCCATCAAGAGCGGCAAGTACGATCTGGTGGTCTGCAACTACGCCAACGGGGATATGGTCGGCCATACCGGCAAGCTGGACGCGGCGATCAAAGCGGCCGAGTGTGTTGACGCCTGTGTCGCCCGGATCGCTGAAGCGCTGGCTGAAGTCGGTGGCGAAGCGCTGGTCACCGCCGACCACGGGAACCTGGAGCAGATGACGGATCCCACGTCCGGCCAGGTGCACACGGCCCACACGGTTGGCCCGGTACCACTGGTGTACATCGGTGACCGCCAGGTGACCCTGAAGGACGACGGTGCCCTGAGCGACGTTGCACCGACACTGCTGACCCTGATGGGCCTGGAACAGCCGGCCGAAATGACCGGCCACAGCCTGATTGAACTCGGCCAGAGCTGATAGCCCAGTGGCGGTCAGAGCCATCATCCCATCACGAGCAAGCGCCGCCGGCCCGGTCCGGCTGGCGCTTTTTGCGCTTTTGATAGCGGTGATGGCGATGACAGCGGCGACTGCCCAGGCCCAGGAGCAGGTCACCCCCGCTCAGATTGAGGCTCTGAAAAAAGAGATCTCCAGGATCGACAAGTGGCTGTCTGCCGCCGAAAAGGACCGCTCGAAGCTGGAGCAGACCCTGGCGCGAACCGATAAGGAAATCAGCCGGCTGACACGGGAGCGTCGGGAGCTGCAGGCTCAACGCCAGCAACAGGCGGAAGAACTGAAACAGATCCAGACCCGGGAGACAGAGCTGGAGCAGAACCTCCGGGCACAGCGCACCGCCCTGAAACATCAACTTCGCAACGCCTGGATGGAAGGTCAGGCACCGGCCGTAAAAGTTCTGCTGAACGAGGCCAATCCCCAGGAAATCGCCCGCACCATGACTTACTACGAGTATCTGAGCGGCGACAACCTGCAACGGCTGGAAACCTTCCATCAGACCCTGTCCGAACTTCAGGTAACCCGCCAGCGCAAGCTGGAATCCCAGGCTGAAATCGTTCGCCTGGAGGAAGAGGTCGGCCAGCGTCAGCAGGCACTGGAAACGGAAAAGGCGTCCCGCAAGAAAACCCTCGCCAGCCTGGAAAAAGATATTGCCGAACGCCGCAGTGAGCGCAGCGGGCTGGAAGCGGATCAGCAGCGCCTCGAAAAGCTCCTCAAGGAGGTGGAAGCCGCCATTGTCAACATTCCCACCCCGTCCGGCACGGGTCCTATCAGCCAACGACGCGGCCAGCTGGACTGGCCGGCTGACGGGCGCCTGGCGGCAGCCTTTGGCGGCGCCATGGCCCAGGGCCATCTGCGTCGCAACGGCATTCTGGTCAATACTGCCGAAGAAGCCGAGGTAAAGGCCGTGCATTATGGCCGCGTGGTGTTCTCCAACTGGCTGCGGGGCTTTGGCATGATGACGATCATCGATCACGGCGGTGGCTATATGACCCTGTACGGTCACAGCTCCAGCCTGCTGACCAGCCCGGGGGACTGGGTGCAGGCCGGGGAGACCATCGCGTTAGCGGGACGCACCGGCGGAACCAGCGACCCCGCCGTGTATTTTGAACTTCGTCACAACGGCAAGCCACAGAACCCGGCAAGCTGGCTGA
>CAYMQO010000431.1:0-2206 GCA_964392405.1 uncultured Marinobacter sp. | reverse complement strand
CGGGTATTCACTGAGAGTCTGGTGCTGATATGAGCGATGGCTACGAAGATATCGGATATGACGCCCCGGCGTCGTCACCTTGCCTGCTGGACTCCCTGCAGCCTGAGTTGTTGCGCTTCGCGACGCCGCCCGCGTCACTGGCCCTGACCAACAGCCTTGCCCGGGTTTTTGGAATTCGACACGACCCTGAAGCCAGCGACTCTGCGGAGAACCGTTTTCTGACAGAGCTGGCCCAGTTGTTCCGGCCACGCAAGACAGAACCGGAAACCGCACTGGAAATTCATGACTCCCCCTGGAGTCAGGTTTACCTGATCCAGCACGGCGTGGCGAGACTCTACCGTGAAGCCCCCTCCGGGCGCATTGCGGTTCATCATTTTTTTGCCGAAGGTGATCTGGTATGGCCGGTGTTTGGCCGCACCCGGACCCCCCGCAACACCCTGTGCCTGACCACGGTCACCCATTGCACCCTGTGGACTGCCAGCTTCTCAGCGTTCCGGGCTGCCGTTACCGCCAGAGGTGAAGGCGCCTGGGCGCGGTTCGCCCTGTCATTGACGGAAGAACTGGCCGAGCTGACCAGCATGCGGGAGTTCCGCAAGCAGACCATGCCCGCGAGGGAGCGTTATCAGTTATTGCTGGAAGAATATCCGGAGCTGGTCCAGCGGGTGCCGGACAATCAGCTGGCCGCCTGGCTGGGGGTGGTTCCCGCTACCTTTTCCCGTCTCAAGAACGCAAAAAGTCGTTAGACACATCTGGAAAGATTCTGCGCTGATTCACCCCTCCAGGGGACTGAGCGGAAGACTGTCTGGCCACCCGTGCGGATGGCCAGACGTCGGGTGAGCGCTTATTTCAGCGGTGGGTGAGCGTTCACTACCAGTTCCATAAACTGTTCGTGAAACCAGTGACCGGCAGGCGGCGCGCCGTCCAGTGCGCCGGTGGGGTAACCAGACTCCGCCGTGTACTGGGGGCTGCACATCTGGTCAAAGCTTTTGCCTTCCTCATCCGGCGTGGTCTGACTGGCATCGCTGGTGCCGTCCGATTCGCCCGGCGGCTTGATCCAGACGTAGGCGTCCAGATGGCCGCCCTCGCCCAGTGGGCTCACCTGCGGCAGCTCACCAATGCCAGCGCCGGCCGGGTTACACCAGTTGCCCCGGTGGTGACGCCGGTCCAGTCGGGCGGTATCCACGTACTGATTGATGTCCGCCACGCCTTGCGGGACGCCCTCCGGGCGTTCAGCCCCACCCCAGCCGTTGCGAGAGGTGTCGATGAGCATACCGATGGTGTCCGGGAAGCCGGCGTTGATAAACGCCTGACGCAGACGTTCGGTGTAGTCCAGCTCATCAAACAGCGGGTTCCACTCGTAGAAGTCAGCGGCCCGGACCGGATTGCCACCGCCGGTGCGCTGCTCAGGATCCGGCAACCAGGTTTCCTCAGTCGGCGTGTAGTTGGCTACGTTGGACACGAAGCCGTCTACCACAGTCATATCACCACCGGCCGCGCTCCGCACCACGTTGGTGTACAGCTGCACCGCCGGGTCGAAGTTACTGGGCCAGCCCAGCCAGCCGGAATGGGCAATGTCCAGGTAGGTATAGACATTGGGCATATCGGCGAACTTCTGCAGGGCATAACGGATGCCGTCGACATAGGTGCCGTCCTGTTGGACCTTGGCACAGTCGGGGTCATCCAGGTTGGTCACCAGATTCGGCAGCGAGTCCGGCTCCACGATGGTCACAATGCGGATGTCCCGGTACTTCGGATCAGCAAAGGTTTCCGCGATCACATCGATATAGTCCGACTTGTAGATGGACAGCCCGTTCTGGTCGGCATGCAACGTGCCGTTAGAGGCCAGTGCGGCACAGTCCCGGTCGGGCAGGTTATACACCACGAACGTCGCTGTGATGGGTTCACCTTCCGGCTTCTGCGCCAGCGCGTTGTCCAGATGCTCACGCAGGCTCAGCCGGCCACCGTTGACGTCGCCACCATGGATGGCTTCGATGCGGTCCAGCCACACGGCGGTGGGCTGACTGGCAACCTGGGCCAGGGCCGGCACCAGCTCGCTGTCAGCCTGGCCAACTGAGGTCTGTACCAGGCGGGCATAGTCCGGGTTGATATAGGCCGATGCACCGGCAAACGGATTATCCACGTGGTCGGCGGGGTCACCGTCGACGGGATCATCGACGTCACCTTCATCACCATCGACCGGGTCTTC
>CAYMQO010000430.1:0-2211 GCA_964392405.1 uncultured Marinobacter sp. | reverse complement strand
TTCCGAAGTTCTCGGCAATCGTGTCGCGCAATCTGGTCAGTTTCTGCCGTTCCAGAGGTTCTGGAAGATTTCCGGGGTACATATTGGAACGGGTCAGCGCCTCTTCCACCGGGGGGTTCACCCAGGGGTGAAGATGCGCGCCGATCTCGCACTGGCCAGCATCAAGGTAAGTCTTCAATGGAATGACACTGCGTGACTGGCTCGCGATGGCGTAATCCACCACGTAGCAGGGCACGATACCGTACTCGTTGAAGATCGACTGGGCACGGCCGATGTGATCCATTGCGGTCACCGCAGTGGCCTCCGGGTCGGGCTCGGCGTTCCAGTCGAACTCTTCTTCGGTATCAATCACCACAATCAGCTGCGGCGGCGTTTCTGCCGGCAGCTGAATGGTTCTCCGGTTTTCAAACACAGCGTCTTCCCTGTTTTTATAGGTGGCCTGGTGCGCTTACCAGGCCCTTTCCATTCCGTCCCAGCCAAGCGTAAAGAACAGTCGTGCCTGGTATCGATCCTGGTCAGTAATGCCCCGGGTGAAGGCTGTATCGAAAGCGACCCCCCAGGACGCCAGGTCCGTAAGGTGGTGACGGTAAGTCACGATGAAGTCATGCCGTTCGTCATCAATGGTGCTACGGTCTTCGAACGCGTCTGCCTGCCAGCGGTAGTCAAAATTAACGGTTTTATCGTCCGCCACCGCCAGCCCCACACCAGCACCGACCAGGTATTCCCACATTTCGTCGCCGGTTTCTATGCTTTCTTCCTCGCTGGCCCGCAACATGAAGTTCACGGTACACAGGTCGCAGATCCGTCGGGTGCTGTGGACCAGGGTAATAATGTCGTTGACCGTAACCCCCTGGACCCGAACCGAGAACTCATCCTCAATGCCTAACTCGGGAATGGGAGCCAGCGCCAGATCCAGCAGCGTGCTGCTTTGGGTCCGCTCATAGCTGATGCGGGTATTGGTCAGGGAGGTTTCCCACTGGCGGGCAATGGAGCCGATAACGGCATCGTTTTCCACATCGCCACTTTCGGCCCGGGAGCCACCGATCGACGCTGAAAAAATGCCATTCTCCAGCCGGGTTTCCATACCCACTGACGCAGATTCCAGGGTGATATCGGTCCCGCGCTCTTCCTCCCAGGCACGGTTACCGACCAGATAGACCATGCTGCGCTCGGAAACCTGGCGCATCAGGTTGGCCTCAATGCTTTGCGATTCGCCGTCATCAACATCGTCTTCAGCCCAGGTCTTTGCTGCTTGTCCGCCCAGCCTTAGAGTCGTCAGCGCGCCGGGATAAAACAGCACGCCGGCACCAGCGTTGACGGCGTTCTGGGTATCGTAGCCGGAGTTATCCAGGGTAAAACCGGTTGCGTTTCGTACCGAACGGATGCTGTGTCCGGCGTTGAAGTCAAAGCGACTTCCTGGCTCATAGAAGTTGTAGCGGGAAGAACCACGGATCGACAGGTTATCCTGATCACCCGTAGCAAGACTGCTGCGATCCGTTTGCAGCGTCCCACCATAGAGAGCCTGAAAATGGTGTGCACCTGACAGCCAGTTCGCGCCGACATCGCCACTGATGCCCGCTCCGACCCGGGTGTCATCACGACTGCCGCGCTCGGTATGGGTTACATCGGTGAACACGGTGGTAGATGCGAGATAGCTCAGTTCTTCGGCCTGAACACCAAAAGCGGCAACAGCGGCAATCAGCGGGAAGACAGACCCACGCGAACGACGCTTGTGAAAGGCAACATCCATGGCCAACCTCATTGCTGGAATATCAATCCTGAGAACTTCTCGGACCCGAGGGTTTCAACGGAACTTACAATTTCTTCCGGTGTGACTTCTCCAAACGGCACGCCAAGAACCACCTGGTTCGCGTAACGCACCAGGATCTGGGCTTCGGTGCTGGCCTTGAGCGGCGGCGCATTAATGATCAGGAACCGGTCCGGATAGCGGGTTTTCAACTCGCCGATCAGATCCCGCATACGAACCGCTGAAAACAGTTCAACCGCTGAGCTGGCAAGCGTCCCGGGCGGGACCACGCTGAGCCGGTCGATGCCACTGGGATAAATGATGTCCTGTACTTTGACAGACTTGTCGGCCACGAAGTCAGTAACACCGAGGTTCATGGGCGACGACACCAGTGGTTCCAGATCACTGTCCCAGGGGTTACAGTCCACCAGCAGGGCCGAACTCTGTGCGTCCATGGCGAAGGT
>CAYMQO010000429.1:0-2230 GCA_964392405.1 uncultured Marinobacter sp. | reverse complement strand
GACACCCTGTGAGTTTGATGTTAAAAAGGAAAAAAGTTAAACAGCCATTATAGCGTTGGGGCTGAATGACTGCCACTGAATGGTTAGATGGTGATCAACCGCAATGGTTTCAAGTGGCGCCTGAAAATATCCTTCGTTTCCGAACTTGTTTGCTCCGACTTCCGGAATTCACTGACATTTTCAATTCGCCTGTCCGTGTTTTTCCTGATAAGAACTCAGCGACGCCTTGAGCTGTTGGCGTTCTTCTTCGCTGAGATCCGAGAATTTCAATGTGCGCGCTTTTTCCGCCAGTGCCCGCAAACGCTGCTTCTGCCGCTCTTCATGGTTGGGCGCCAGCAGCGCCTGTGCGCTTCGCAGGGCATCCTGCCGGGTCGGCATATGCTCAATGCCGTCGAACATCCCGAAAAACCTGGCCTGATCCGCTGGTGATCGGGCCAGTGCCTGATACACCTGAGTCCGGGTGCGCAGGTCATGCTGCTGCAGCCATTCCGCGAAACGTGCTGCCGTATCCAGCTGCCGATCCTGGCGACAGACTTCCCTGAGCTCAGCTGCCATCTCCGGTGCTTCCAGCATGGCCAGGCAGAGCATATGGTTGTTACTGAGCCTGACGGGTATCCGCTCGGGCGGTGTCGTCGGTGCTCCTGCCGGGTTCCAGTTCTTTCCTCGTCGGTTATTGCCGGACCACTGACGCGGTGGCCGGCACAGGCGCAGCATTTCATGCCACATGGCGTCCCTGAGGCCGCCCTTGGGCATTTTAGCCAGCAGCGGCTCCACCCGCGCCCGTAACTCACCCTGGTTCTCTGGCAGGCTCAGATCCAGGCCTTCCTGCATCCGGTCAAACAGATAGCGGGAGAAGGGGCGGGCGCCCTGAATGCGCTCCTCAAACGCTTTGCCGCCTTCCTGGCGGACCAGGCTGTCCGGGTCTTCCCCCTCCGGCAGCATCAGGAACTGAAGATGAATGCCGTCCTGCAACAGCTCCAGTGCATTTTCCATCGCCCTGTCCGCCGCCCTGTAGCCGGCGGTATCGCCGTCAAAGCAGAACACCAGGTGTCGGCTTTGCTTTAGCAGCGTGGTCAGACTTTCCTGATTGGTTGCGGTGCCCATGGCGGCGACGGCGTAATGGATGCCCGCCTGGGCCAGCGCTATTACATCCATATAGCCCTCGACCACCAGCAGTTTGTCGATCTGCTTCAGGGCCTGGCGGGCTTCAAACAGGCCGTAGATTTCCCGGCTCTTATGAAACGCATCTGACTCGGGCGAGTTGATGTACTTGGCCTTGTCGTCCCCGAGCGTGCGCCCACCGAATGCGACGGTGCGTCCCCGGCTGTTGCGGATGGGGAACATTACGCGGTTGCGGAAAAAGTCCCACTGGCGCCCATCGCGATTGCCGATGGTCCCGGTTTCGATCAGCGTCTTGCGCAGATCATCGTCCGCCGCCTGCAATAGCGCGTTGCCGGTTCCCGGGGCGAAGCCAAGCTGGTACAGGTCAATAATGTCCTGGCTCAGGCCTCTCGCCTTCAGGTAGTTGCGGGCCAGCTCGCCTTCCGGGCCTGCCAGGCGCTGGCGAAAAAATTCCGTCGCAAATCCGAGCGCATCGGTCAGTGTCTTGTTCTGACGAATCTGCTGGCTGACGGCCTTGTCGTAAGGCACCTCAAGCCCGGCACGGCGCGCGAGTTCTTCCACCGCCGCCGTAAACTCCAGCCCTTCAAACTCCCGTACAAAACTGATGGCATCGCCATGGGCACCACAGCCGAAACAGTGGTAGAACCCTTTATCAGGTCGCACATTGAAGGACGGTGTTTTTTCGTCATGAAAGGGGCAGCGCGCTGTAAGACTGGCACCGGATCGCTTGAGCGCAATACGGGAGCCAATCAGCTCCCCGAGATCCGTCCTGTCCAGCAGGTCTTCAATAAAGCGCTGGGGGATCAGTCCGCTCATGCATACTCCCGGTAACACGCCTGGCTGGATCTTCCGGTGGGCAACACCGGAAAGCTTGTCCTGGCACCATAGCGAAAAATGCCGTCGGAGCAGTGCCCCGACGGCATTGATACTACGCTGGCCTGTCAGTATGTCTGTGACAGGTATCTCGCGCTTTGATCAGGTTTCAGAGTTCTGTCAGGCAGATCTCTGTTCCGTGATCAGTACAGGCGCTCAAATTTGCGCTGTTCCCGCTGCAGCTTCTTGAGATGACGCTTGACAGCAGCGGCAGCCTTACGCTTGCGAACAGATG
>CAYMQO010000428.1:0-2230 GCA_964392405.1 uncultured Marinobacter sp. | reverse complement strand
CATCTGTTCGCAAGCGTAAGGCTGCCGCTGCTGTCAAGCGTCATCTCAAGAAGCTTCAGCGGGAACAGCGCAAGTTCGAGCGCCTGTACTGATCTCGATTCGGAGATCTGCTCAGCAGAACTCTGAACCGGTTCAAGGTGCGAGATTCCTGTCACAGATATGCTGACAGGCCAGCGTAGTATTAATGCCGTCGGGGCACTGCTCCGGCGGCATTTTTCGCTATGGCTCCAGGATAGGCATTCCGGCAATAGCCCGGAAGATCCAGCCAGGCGGCTAACCGGGAGTAGGCATGAGCGGACTGATCCCCCAGCGTTTTATTGAAGATCTGCTGGACAGGACGGACCTTGCAGAGCTGATTGGCTCCCGCATTACACTCAAGCGAGCCGGTGCCAGCTACAAGGCACGCTGCCCCTTTCACGACGAAAAAACACCGTCCTTCAACGTGCGTCCCGACAAAGGGTTCTACCACTGCTTTGGTTGTGGCGCCCATGGCGATGCTATTAGCTTTGTACGGGAGTTCGAAGGGCTGGAGTTTACCGCAGCAGTGGAAGAACTGGCGCGCCGGGCCGGGCTGGAAGTGCCCTACGACAAGGCTGCCAGTCAGCAGATACGCCAGAACAAGACCCTGACCGATGCGCTGGGTTTCGCGACAGAGTTTTATCGTCAGCGTCTGGCGGGCCCCGAGGGCGAGCTGGCTCGCAACTACCTCACGGCCAGGGGCCTGAGCCGGGAAATCATCGACCTGTACCAGCTCGGATTCGCACCGGGAACGGGCAACGCACTATTGCAGTCAGCGACGGACGCTGAACTGCGTAAAACCCTGATCGAAACCGGAACCCTGGGCAATCGCGATGGGCGCCAGTGGGACTTTTTCCGTAACCGCGTGATGTTTCCCATCCGCAACAGCCGGGGCCGCACCGTCGCGTTCGGCGGTCGTACGCTGGGGGATGACAAGGCCAAGTACATCAATTCCCCGGAGTCGGATGCGTTTCACAAAAGCCGGGAAATCTACGGCCTGTTTGAAGCCCGCCAGACCCTGAAGCAGATCGACAAGCTGCTGGTTGTTGAAGGTTATATGGATGTGATTGCACTGGCTCAGGCCGGCATCCATTACGCGGTCGCAGCCATGGGCACGGCGACCAACCAGGAAAGCCTGGCCACGCTGCTGAAGCAGACCCGGCACCTGGTGTTCTGCTTTGACGGCGACGCCGCCGGTTACCGGGCCGCGGACCGGGCCATGGAGAATGTGCTGGAGTTGTTGCAGGACGGCATTCATCTGCAGTTTCTGATGCTGCCGGAAGGGGAAGACCCGGACACCCTGGTTCGTCAGGAAGGCGGCAGGGCTTTTGAGCAGCGTATTCAGGGCGCCCGGCCCCTCTCCCGCTATCTGTTTGACCGGATGCAGGAAGGGCTGGACCTGAGCCTGCCGGAGAATCAGGGCGAGTTACGCGCACGGGTGGAACCGCTGCTGGCCAAAATCCCCAAGGGCGGCCTGAAGGATGCCATGTGGCATGAAATGCTGCGCCTGTGCCGGCCCCCGCGCCAGTGGTCCGGCAACAATCGGCGGGATGGTAAATGGAGCCCGGCCGGTGCGCCAGCCACGTCCCCTGAGCGGATTCCGGTCAGGCTCAGCAACAACCATATGCTCTGCCTGGCGATGCTTGAGGCGCCAGAGATGGCGGCCGAGCTCAAGGAAGTATGTCGCCACGACCGGCAACTGGATGTGGCGGCGCGTTTCGCTGAGTGGTTGCAGCAGCAGGGCCTGCGCACCCGGACCCAGGTGTATCAGGCGCTGGCCAGATCGCCGGCGGACCAGGCCCGGTTTTACGGCATGTTCGACGGCATCGAGCATTTGCCAACACGGCAGGAAGCCCTGCAGAGCGCGCAGGCACTGCTGGCGCCCAACCATGAGGCCCGGCAGAAACAGCGGCTACGGGCGCTGGCCGAAAAGGCTCGTACGCTCAACTTCGCAGATCTCAGCGAAGAAGAACGCCAACGGCTTAAGGCGTCGCTGAACTCCCATCAGGAGAAACACGGATAACTTGTTCAAAAAGGTGAGTGAAATCAGGAAGTCGATACGGAAATGTTCGGAAGCGAAGGATAATTTGACGGGCTACTTGAAACCATAGCGGTTGATCACCATCTAACCATTCAGTGGCAGTCATCTGGCGCCAGCGCTATAATGGCTGTTTAACTTTTTTCCTTTTTAACATCAAACTCACAGGGTGTC
>CAYMQO010000427.1:0-2236 GCA_964392405.1 uncultured Marinobacter sp. | reverse complement strand
AGCTGGTTCAGCTCCGGCGAGCCGAAACTGTGCCACCAGCCGGCGTCCGGCGCTATGAGAGCGTTTTCCACCGGTGTGTTCCACCGGTCTGCCACCGCTACCTCTGGCCGCTCCACCGGGGTAACCGTGGCACAGCCGGCCAGGGTCACGACAAACGCGACGGCGAGTGTGGCTCTGATCAATCCAAATTCCATGGGAGTCCCCTATTCCGTCGCCAGTGCCGCGACCGGATCCAGTCGCGAGGCCTTGCGGGCCGGCAGATAACCAAACAACAGGCCGGTGCCAAAGGCGCAGCCAAAGGCCAGTACCACCGGCAGCAGCGAATAGCTGACCGGCGTGCCCAGGCTGTTGATGGTCGCCGCTGCCCCCAGGCCGAGAGCAACACCGATCACCCCGCCAAGGGCGGAGACCGCCAGCGCCTCCAGCAGGAACTGCTGCAGGATATGGCGGGTGCGGGCACCGGTGGCCATGCGGATGCCGATTTCCCGGGTCCGCTCGGTAACACTCACCAGCATGATATTCATCACCCCGATACCGCCCACCAGCAGGGAAATGGCCGCCACCGAGCCGAGCAGCCAGGTGAAGGTATCCTGGGTTTCGGACACGGTATCGATCAGCGACGCCATATTGCGGATCTGGAAATCCTCTACTCCATGGCGCTGCAGTAACGTCTGGTGGACCTGGGTCTGCACTTCGTCCATCAGCGTGGTGTCATCCACCGCCACCGTGATATTGCGCAGGTGGCGCTGACCGAACAGACGCATACTGCCCGTCGTGTAGGGCACGAAAACAACATCGTCCTGATCCTGCCCCATGGGGGATGCGCCCCGCTCTGACATCACGCCAACCACCTGAAACAGGACGTTGTTCATCAGAATGTAGTGCCCCAGCGGGTCCTGCTGGCCAAACAGCGCCTCTGCCGCCGTTTTGCCCAGTACGGCGACCGGCGCGTATTCACCCTCGTCGGCATGGTCAAAAAAGCTGCCCCTGGCCACCGGCCACTGGCGCGCCTGCGGAAACTGCCAGGAGGTGGCGTTTATCTCGGCCTGGTGATCCGCGTTGTCGTATCTCAGGGTCTGGCTGCCGGTCAGCTCCGGAATGGCTGCGATAATATTGGGCAGGGTATTGATGGCGTCCACATCCTCCGGCACCAGCGTGGTGATGTTCCACCCGCCGCGCTGGCCGGGCGCACCGGGGCGCACCAGCAGCAGATTACTGCCCATGGCGCTGATGCGGTCTACCACCTGCTCCCGCGCGCCGTCGCCGATGGCCAGCATGGTGATCACTGAGCCAACACCGATCACGATGCCCAGCAGTGTCAGTGCGGTCCGGAACAGGTTGCTGGTCAGTGACCGCAGCGCAGTCCGGGCGCCCTGGTACAGTTCCCGCAGCAGCGACGGTGTGTGCTGCAGGGGCTTACGTTCAAGCGGCCGGGACTGATGACCGCTTTCGGGACCGGGGTCGCTGACGATCCTGCCGTCCGCGATCTCAATCTGGCGGTGCGCGTGATCAGCCACCTTGCTGTCGTGGGTGATCAGGATGATGGTGTAGCCCTCGTCCGAGAGCTCCTGCAGCAGCGCCATGACCTCCCGGCCGCTGTGACTGTCCAGCGCACCGGTGGGCTCATCCGCCAGGATAATCTCGCCGCCGTTCATCAGCGCCCGGGCAATGGACACCCGCTGCTGCTGACCGCCGGAGAGCTGCCCGGGACGATGATCCATACGCTCATCCAGTCCGAGCCGCGCCAGCAGATCCCGGGCCCTGGCCTGCCGCTGTCGCCGTTTCAAACGGGCGTAGGTAGCTGGCATTTCGACGTTTTCACAGGCAGAGATGCCGGGCAGCAGGTTGTAGCTCTGGAATACGAAGCCGAACGCCTCCCGGCGCAGGCGCGCCAGGTCGTCGTTACCCAGCGCCGAAACGTCCCTGCCTTCAAACCGGTATTCTCCGGAGGTGGGCCGGTCCAGACAGCCGAGGATATTCATCAAGGTCGACTTGCCGGAACCGGACGCCCCCATGATCGCCACGAATTCGCCCCGGTGAATGGTCAGGTCGATCCCCCGCAACACCGGCACCGCCACCTCCCCGTTATGGTAGGTGCGGGTAATATCTCGCAGTTCGATCAGCGGTGTGGTCACCGTCAGAACCTCATCCCGGCCATGCGGCCGGCGCGGCTGTCATTGCCCTGGGTACGCTGGCTGGCGCCGGGATTGCTTACCACCCGCTCGCCTTCTTCCAG
>CAYMQO010000426.1:0-2237 GCA_964392405.1 uncultured Marinobacter sp. | reverse complement strand
CCGGCGAAAACCCTGTGGAGCATCGAGCTCACCAGTAATCGGCAGGGTTATCTGCAGGCCCGCCTGGTACAGCAGATCGAGCCCCACCAACTGGGCCTGTACTACGGCCTGTTCCGCAGCAAAAAGGACGCATTGCGGGCCCTGACCGGTATCGCCGCCAAGAATGAACTGTGCAACAAACTGCTCGACCTGGAACCACCAGAACCCCCAGGCCCGTGCTTCCAGCGAACCCTGGGCCGCTGCAAGGGCGCGTGTGAAGGGCTGGAGGATGTTATCCGGTACAATTTACGGGTTCAGATCGCGTTTCACAGCCTGCGGCTGAAAACCTGGCCCTGGCACGGCCCCGTAGGCGTTCGTGAGCACAATCCGGTCACCGGCCGCACCGATATCCTTATCATTTATAACTGGATGCATGTAGCGACGGTGCATTCCGAAGACGAGTTGCACGACCTCAGCCTGCGGGGGACAGCCGTGACGTTCGATGTCGATTCCTATCGCCTGGTGGTCAAGGCGTTGTCCGGCAAGGGCGTCAGCGGGTTAAAGATTATTGAGCTGCCGCCGGTGGGCGAGCCGGAAATTTTGACGGTATCCCCGCAAACCGATTGAATTTTCCTCGCACTCCTGGTCTGACGTATGATAAACCTTTTCAGTCCCGGCGTGGGCAACCCAGCGCCGACGCCAAGCCCTGCAAGGTCCAGAGAGGAAAGCATGAACAGAGAACCCATCACCCGCGAGCTATTCGATGACATCATGGTCCCAAACTACGCCCCGGGCGCCATGATTCCTGTGCGAGGTGAAGGGTCACGACTCTGGGATCAGGACGATCGGGAATATGTGGACTTCGCCGGGGGCATCGCCGTTACCAGCCTCGGTCACGCCCATCCCGGACTGGTCGGTGCGCTGATGGAGCAGGCCGAAAAGCTCTGGCACCTGTCCAACGTCCTCACCAACGAACCGGCCCTGCGGCTGGCAAGAACCCTCTGCGAGCTCACCTTCGCCGAGCGCGTCTTCTTCGCCAACTCCGGCGCCGAAGCCAACGAAGCCGCGTTCAAACTCGCCCGTCGCCACGGCTGGACCCACGTTGGCCCGGAAAAGCATGAGATTATCTCATTCACCAACTCTTTCCATGGCCGCACCCTGTTTACCGTCAGCGTTGGCGGCCAGGCGAAATACCTGGAAGGCTTCGAGCCAGCGCCCGGTGGCATCCACCACGCCACCTTTAACGACCTGGATTCGGTAAAAGCGCTGATCTCCACGGAAAAAACCTGCGCCGTCGTCGTCGAGCCCATCCAGGGGGAAAGCGGCATACTGCCCGCCGACCCTGAGTTCCTGCAGGGACTGCGTGACCTCTGCGACCAGCACAACGCCCTGCTGGTCTTCGACGAAGTCCAGACCGGCGCCGGCCGCACCGGCCACCTCTACGCCTACCAGTATTACGGTGTTACACCTGACATCCTCACCAGCGCCAAGGGGCTGGGAGGCGGATTCCCGGTAGCCGCCATGCTCACCACCGCCGCGGTGGCTGAAAGCTTCGGCGTCGGCACCCACGGCAGCACCTACGGCGGCAACCCGCTCGCCTGCGCCGTGGCCCAGAAAGTCATCGATACCATCAGCCAGCCGGACATCCTCAAAGGCGTCCGCACCCGCTCCGACAAACTCCGCAAAGGCATGGCAGCCATTGGCGAAAAATACGACATCTTCACCGAAATCCGCGGTGAAGGGCTCCTGCTCGGCTGCGTACTGACCGAACCCTGGCAGGGCCGTGCGAAAGACTTCGTCCAGGCAGCCCAGGACGAAGGGTTGCTGATCCTGGTCGCCGGCCCCAACGTCGTCCGTCTGGCTCCGTCGCTGATCATCCCCGATCAGGATATTGAAGAAGGACTGGAGCGCTTCGAGAAAGCCGTTGCTACACTCATGACGTAAGGTGATGAGAACAGACGGGGTAGACCGAGCCGGGATTAGCAACGCCCGAGTTTGTGTTTAGCCAGCGAACAGCAGAATGTTCCAGTGCGTGGCCGGGCGCGCACCCGGCACAATGTAAGCAGTCTTACAGAACTGCACGGCCACGCACCAGGCACAATGCAGCAGTCTCACCAGCAGTCAGAACTTAGTACCTCAACCAACCACCAGCCACACAAACGGAGCCACCCCAACACCAGAATCAACCCCCGAAGGAAAAGCAGGAGGTAACCGTGCTGATCATAAGACCACTCCAGGCCAATGACCTCGAAGACCTC
>CAYMQO010000425.1:0-2240 GCA_964392405.1 uncultured Marinobacter sp. | reverse complement strand
CAGTGGGTTAGTCAACATCGTTGCGGGTCACCTGCAGTAGCCGGATCACCCGGTTGTCGGCATTGGAGATGGTGAAGGTAAAACCATTAAAGCTGATGGTTTCGCCCCGGCGGGGCAGGTGTCCGAACTCTTTCAGCACAATGCCGCCGATGGTGTCGAACTCCTGTTCGTCCATACCGGCACCGAAGAACTCGTTGAAGTCCTCGACGGAGGTCACGGCCTTGACGGCCCAGGAGCCATCCCCGTGGGGCTTGATGTGGGTCTCCTCATCGAAGTCGTGCTCGTCTTCGATCTCGCCGACAATCTGCTCGAGTACGTCCTCGATGGTAATCAGGCCGGCAGTGCCGCCATACTCGTCCACCACAATCGCCATATGATTGCGGGTTTCCTTGAATTCCTTGAGCAACTGGTTCAGCCGTTTGCTCTCGGGCACGAAGGTGGGCGGGCGGAGGACTTCACGGATACGGGGCCAGTCCAGCTCATTTTCCAGTGCCAGGGGCAGCAGATCTTTGGCCAGTAGCACACCGATGACGTCGTCCTGGTTGTCACCGATGACAGGAAAGCGGCTGTGGGCCGAATCGATGATTTCCTTGAGAAAGGCCCGAGGTTCCTGGGAGGCCTTGACGGTCACCATCTGGGAGCGGGGAATCATGATTTCGTCGACGCGCATGTCGATCACCTGCATGGCGCCTTCGATGATGCTCATGGCATCGCTGTCGATAATATTGTGTTCTTCGGCGTCGCGAAGAATCTCCAGCACGTCCTCGACGGACTCAGGCTCGCTGGAGAAAGCCTGGGATATTCGCTCCAGCCAGGACTTGCCGCCCTGGCCGCGACTCGACTGATCGTCGCTCATGAGTGTGGTTCCGATTCCTCTGTCTCATAGGGGTTGTTGTAGCCAAGTTCGGCCAGCAACCGGATTTCCAGGGATTCCATGATATCGGCGTCGGCATCCTCCATATGGTCGTAGCCCTGAAGGTGCAGCATGCCGTGGATAACCATGTGTGCCCAGTGTGCCTCGGCTGTCTTGTTCTGTTCCTGCGCTTCCTGTTCGACGACCGGTGCACAGATGACCAGATCACCGGCCAGAGGCACCGTTATACCGGCTGGCGATTCAAATGGAAAGGACAGTACATTGGTGGGCTTGTCTTTGCCCCGGTATTGATGGTTCAGCGCCTGACTCTCAGGTGCGTCCACCAGTCGCAGAGTGACCTCTGAGTCATGGTCCTGCTGCCAGCCGGTCATGGCCCAGCGGGCAAGCTGGTCATCATCGGGAACGGAGCTCCGGGCCTCGGTAGCCCACTGGATATCGACGGTCAGGTGGCTCATACCGGGTCGTTATCCCCGAAGCTGTCGTAGGCTTCGACGATGCGCTGAACCAGCGGGTGACGTACGACGTCGGCGGACTCAAAGCGGGTAAAGCCAATGCCGGCAACCTGGCTGAGTACGCTGGCCGCGTGAATCAGGCCGGAGTTCTGGCCCCGGGGCAGATCCACCTGGGTGGTATCGCCGGTGATGACGGCGGTAGACCCGAAGCCGATGCGGGTGAGGAACATTTTCATTTGTTCCCGGGTGGTATTCTGGCTCTCATCCAGAATGATAAAAGCGTTGTTGAGGGTGCGCCCGCGCATAAACGCCAGGGGGGCGATTTCAATCACGCTTTTTTCGATCAGGCGGGTAACCTGCTCGAAGCCGAGCATTTCGTAAAGGGCGTCATACAGGGGGCGCAGGTAGGGGTCGACTTTCTGGGCCAGATCGCCGGGCAGAAAGCCCAGTTTTTCGCCGGCTTCCACGGCCGGGCGAACCAGCAGGATGCGTTTGACCTGTTCGTCCTTGAGGGCCTCTACGGCGCAGGCCACAGCAAGCCAGGTTTTGCCGGTGCCAGCGGGGCCGATGCCAAAATTGACGTCGTAGTTGCGGATGCTGTGGACGTATTTCTGCTGGTTTTTGCCCCGGGGGCGGGCCTGCAGCTTTGGAGTTTTGATGATGATCTGGCTGCCGTCCCACTCGGCGGCTTCGGGCAGGCGCTCGAAGCCGGCTTCACGAATAAACAGGTGGACGGTTTCGGGGCTGATGTCGTCGGTGGCTTCGGTTTCCCGGTACAGGTGGCGGATGACGCCGGTGGCAGCGCTGGCGTTTTCCGCAGGGCCCTCGACGCGAAAGTGGTGTCCGCGGCGGCCGATGCGCACGTTCATGCGGCGTTCGATGTGTTTCAGGTGTTCGTCAAACTGACCGCACAG
>CAYMQO010000424.1:0-2257 GCA_964392405.1 uncultured Marinobacter sp. | reverse complement strand
ACTGGTACAACTCCGGCTACATCATTGCCTGGGGTTCCAACGTGCCCCAGACCCGGACCCCCGATGCGCACTTCTTCACCGAAGTTCGCTACAAGGGCACCAAGACCGTCGCTATTACCCCGGACTACGCGGAAGTTTCCAAACTGTCCGACGAGTGGCTGAACCCGAAGCAAGGCACGGATGCGGCCATGGCGATGGCCATGGGCCATGTGATCCTCAAGGAATTCCATGTCGACAAGCCCAGCGAGTACTTCACCGATTACATTCGCCGCTACACCGACATGCCGAACCTGGTCATGCTCGAGCAGAAGGACGACGGCAGCTATGTGCCGGGTCGCTTCCTGCGTGCCAGCGACCTGGTGGACGGCCTGGGTGAGGAGAACAACCCCGAGTGGAAAACCATCGCCATCGATGAAACATCCGGCGAGCTGACCGCGCCTAACGGCTCCATCGGCTACCGCTGGGGTGAAAAAGGCAAGTGGAACCTGAAGCAGACCGCCAGCGATAAGGACGTCAACCTGCAGCTTTCGCTGGTTGAAAAGCACGACGACGTTGTCGACGTCGCCTTCCCGTATTTTGGAGGCGTCGAGCACGAGCACTTCCAGCATGTGGAAGTGAAGGACATCCTCAAGCACAAGCTGGGCACCCGCAAGGTGCAACTGGCGGATGGCTCCGAAGGCCGTGTCGTTACCGTATACGACCTGATGGTCGCCAACTACGGCATCAGCCGTGGCCTGGGCGATGATGACGGCGCCACATCCTATGACCAGGTAAAACCCTACACGCCGGCCTGGCAGGAAAAGATCACCGGCGTTCCCGCCGAAAGAGTGATCCGCATTGCCCGCGAGTTTGCCGATAACGCTGACAAGACCAAAGGTCGCTCCATGGTCATCGTGGGTGCCGGTATGAACCACTGGTACCACATGGACATGAACTACCGTGGCCTGATCAACATGCTGATTATGTGTGGCTGTATCGGCCAGAGTGGCGGCGGCTGGGCACACTACGTGGGGCAGGAAAAACTGCGTCCACAGACCGGCTGGCAGCCATTGGCCTTTGGCCTGGATTGGCAGCGCCCACCGCGCCACATGAACGGCACGTCCTTCTTCTATGCCCATTCCGGCCAGTGGCGCTACGAGAAACTGGGCGTGGACGAGATTCTGTCGCCGTTGGCGGACAAGTCCAGGTTCGGTGGCAGCCTGATCGATTACAACGTTCGTGCCGAGCGCATGGGTTGGCTGCCGTCGGCCCCGCAACTGAACCGCAACCCGCTGGGCATCGCTGCCGAGGCTGAAAAGGCCGGTATGGAAGTGGCAGACTATGTGGCCCAGTCTATGAAAGACGGCTCCCTGGCGTTCGCCAGTGAAGACCCGGAAGCGCCCGAAAACCATCCGCGTAATATGTTCATCTGGCGGTCCAACTTGCTGGGCTCCTCCGGCAAGGGCCACGAGTACATGCTCAAGTACCTGCTGGGTACCAAAAGCGGTCTGCAGGGCAAGGACCTGGGCCACGAAGGCGGTGCCAAGCCGCAAGAGGTCAAGTGGCACGACGAGGCGCCGGAAGGCAAGCTTGACCTGCTGGTGACCCTGGACTTCCGCATGTCCACTACCTGTCTTTACTCGGACATTGTTCTGCCGACCGCTACCTGGTACGAGAAGAACGACCTGAACACGTCTGACATGCACCCGTTCATCCACCCGTTGACCGCGGCCACCGACCCGGCCTGGGAAGCGCGTAGCGACTGGGAGATCTACAAAGGCATTGCCAAATCCTTCTCCACGGCGGCGGAAGGCCACCTGGGCGTGGAGAAAGACGTGGTCACCCTGCCGCTGCTGCATGATGAGCCGGCAGAGCTGGGCCAGCCGTTCGATGTGAAGGACTGGAAAAAAGGCGAGTGCGACCTGATTCCGGGCAAGACCGCGCCCAGCTTTATCACCGTTGAGCGGGATTACCCGAATACCTACGCCCGGTTCACCTCCCTTGGTCCGCTGCTGGACAAGCTGGGCAATGGTGGCAAGGGCATCAAATGGAACACCGAGAAGGAAGTCAACTTCCTTAAAGACCTGAACTACACCCATCTGGAAGGGGCCAACGCCGGTCGTCCGAAGATCGAAACCGCCATCGATGCCGCCGAAGTGATCCTGACCCTGGCACCGGAAACCAACGGCCATGTGGCGGTCAAGGCCTGGGCTGCACTGTCTGAGACAACCGGGCTGGATCACACCCATCTGGCAACCAACAAGGAAGAGGAAAAAAT
>CAYMQO010000423.1:0-2263 GCA_964392405.1 uncultured Marinobacter sp. | reverse complement strand
GCCTGGGCCGATCAGTCCGCACAGAACCCGACCCTGGAATCCATCAACGAAGGGGGCATGAGTGAAGACTCCCTTTACCTGAACATCACCATGCCGAAAGACGCCGAAGACCTGCCGGTAATGGTCTGGTTCCATGGCGGGTCCTTCTCAATCCTGTCGGGCAACTCGATGCAGTACAACAATCCCGACAGCCTTCCCCAGAAGGGCGTGGTGCTGGTGACCGTCAACCATCGGCTTGGGCCGTTCGGTTATATCGCGCATCCACTGCTCACTGAGGAAAGTGAGTATGGCGGCTCTGGCAACTACGGCCAGATGGATCTGGTGCTGGCGCTGCAGTGGATTCAGGACAACATCGCAGCCTTTGGCGGCAATCCGGATAACGTCACTATCTTCGGGCAGTCCGGGGGCGGCGGTAAGGTCTATTCCCTGATGAATTCACCACAAGCGGTCGGCCTGTTCCACAAGGCCATCGTGCAGAGCGGTTCATCCCCTCTGGATGAAGCGTCCACGCCGGCCAGCTCATTAGCGGAGAACGAAGCCATCGGTACGGCGCTGTTTGACCGGCTGGGCGTCAGCACGCTAAAAGAGGCGAGGGCGCTGAGCTGGGTTGAGATTACCCAGGCCGATCTGGCGAATGATATTCCACGGCAAACCTACCGGCCCAATGTGGACCACTACTACCAGACCAGCACCTACCATGAGAACGTACAGAACGGCATGCCCAGCGATGTTCCACTGATGGCGGGTGCCACCAACGGTGACTACGACACCTTGCGCGCGGCACTGCCCATCTGGCTGGATCAGCGCACGGCTGACTATGAGTCAGAGCAGTTCGTTTATGTTTTCAGCCGGGTGCCTGACGGATGGGATGCCCTTGGGCTAAAAAGCTGCCATGGCTGCGAGTTGCCTTACCTGTTCAACCACCCCGCCGGTATGGTGCAAAACTATCTGCTCGGGCTGGTCCTGACGCCGGATGGTGACAGGCCAGAAATAGGGGATCTGAACGGTAACGGCCGAACCGGTACGGAGGGCGATCCGGCCGATATCTACGCGTCCATGGGCTATGGCGCGGAAGATGTGGCCATCTCCGAACTGACCATGACGTTCTGGACCAATTTCGCCAAAACCGGCGACCCCAGCACCTCAGACCTGTCCTGGCCGGTCTACACGCTGTTCAACGACAGCTTTATGCACATCGGACCGGGGAGCACTGCAACGGTCGAGACCGGACTTGAGGCTGCGCTGAAGTAGGACAGGCTATCGTTAAGATGCCGCAGCCGTTGTGGTTGCGGCATCTGACGTTCTTTCAGAAATGGTCAGGGAGGCATTCGGAAGGATTCGGGTTAATCTACCCGCACCGAAACACAGCCGGAATTGCGTTCATGGCCATGGCCTTATACAATCCGCGCGTCACTTCCTTCCCAGAATGCCCGGGTGGTGAAATTGGTAGACACTGGGGATTTAAAATCCCCTGACCGTTAGGTCGTGCCGGTTCGAGCCCGGCCCCGGGCACCAAAAATCACCACATTTCAAATTCTCTTTTTCTTACCCATATTCATTCGCTGCCTTTTATACCGCTGCCCTGTCATGGGCTCCATGGCTAATCACCATCTACTCTCAGTACACAGCGCCTGAGGATGAAATGCCGTTGTGTTTATTCAATGCAGTCGCAGAGTCCAGCAGCTACATTGAAAGGTGGCATTGAGCCAAAGCCGTACTGAATCCAGTAGGGGCCGTGAGCAACAGTGTCTCGCATATTTATCCGGGCAGGGCAGCCGATACGATGAAGCGCGTACTTTCAAAACGCATACGTTGGTGGATGGTTCTGGTCGTCGTAGTGGTGGGTATCATCGCTGTAGTGCAGCTCATGTCCTGGAATTTCCTGAAGCCACTCATCACGGACCGTATCCAGGAGGCCACCGGGCGCCCGGCTGCTATTCATGGCGACGTTTCGGTCGGCTTGTTTCCCAGACTGCAGTTATCGGTTCACGAGGTGGAGCTTGGCAACGCTCAGTGGGCCGCTTCACCAAATATGCTGGAAGCACGGCGTATCAGCGTCTCGCCCTCATTTAGCGACCTTATCCGAGGTCAGGTGGTATTGAATGGCATCGCGGTTAGCGGTGGGATACTGAACCTTGAGCAACGCGCTGATGGTCCGGGTAACTGGGCGTTTGATGATCAGCAAGACAACCAGCCAGCTCCAGCCAATGAAGAGAGCGCCTCTCGTCTGGAGATCCGCAACGTCTCAGTAGTCGATACAAAC
>CAYMQO010000422.1:0-2274 GCA_964392405.1 uncultured Marinobacter sp. | reverse complement strand
AAGGAATGGTCGGCGTGGCAGGACTTGAACCTGCGACCCCTTCGTCCCGAACGAAGTGCGCTACCAGACTGCGCCACACGCCGAATCACGGGCGGTATTATACGGAAATCGGTCCGCTTTACCACCCCCGGCCGTGCAATTTCGCTGACCGGGGGCGTTGGCGGACCGCAGGTCTTACCGGTCAGCTACCGGACAGTACGGAAATATCGGCCACCCGCAGGAACAGGTTGCGCAGACGGTTCAGCAGGGCGAGCCGGTTATTCCGCACGGCTTCGTCGTCGGCCATGACCATCACTTTGTCGAAGAAGGCGTCCACTGGCGCCCGCAGATCAGCCAGAGAGCTTAACGCGGTTCCGTAGTCGCCCTGGTCGAACAGCGGAATCACTTTTTCCGCCTGCTGGCTCACCTGTTGCGCCAGGGTGATTTCCGCCTGGTCCTGCAACAGTGCATCGTCCACATGCTCGCCAACGGCGCTGCCGCCCTGCTTGGTAAGAATGTTGGACACCCGCTTGTTGGCGGCGGCCAGTGCTTCGGCTTCCGGCAATTTGCGGAAGCTGTCGACGGCTTTTACCCGCCGGTTGAAGTCCAGCGGCCGGGTCGGACGGCGGGCATGCACCGCCAGGTAGACCTCGGCACTGATACCCTGCTCATCATAGAACGCCCGGAAACGCTCCAGCATGTAGTCCACCACCGTGCTGGCGGTGTTCTGCTCGGTAAGCTGGTCGAAGTTTTTCTCCGCCCATTCGCAGAGCTGCTGCAGATCCAGCGGCAACTGACGCTCAATGATAATGCGCAGCACCCCGAGGGAGGCCCGACGCAGGGCGAAGGGATCACGGGTACCGGATGGCGGCTGGCCGATGCCGAACAGGCCCACCAGCGAGTCGATCCGATCAGCGATAGCAACGGCACAGCCGGTCAGGGTAGACGGCAGGTCATCACCGGAGTAGCGCGGCAGGTATTGCTCGTTCAGGGCCTTCGCCACATCCTGATGCTCGCCGTCATTGGCGGCATAGTACTGGCCCATGATGCCTTGCAGTTCGGTGAACTCCAGCACCATTTCAGTGACCAGGTCGGTTTTGCCCAGCATGGCGGCGCGCTCGGCAAGCGCAGGATCACTGCCAATGGCTTCCGCAATCCGGCTGGCCAGGGCCGCAACGCGCACCGACTTGTCGTGGATACTGCCCAGCTTGTCCTGGAATACAATGGGCTTGAGCCGGTCAATGCGGTCTTCAAGCCGGGTCTTGCGGTCGGTCTCATAGAAGAAGGCCGCATCTGCCAGCCGTGGGCGAATCACCTTCTCGTTACCTGCCACTACCTGGGCGGGATCCTTGCTCTCCAGGTTGGCGACGGTAACGAATACCGGCAGCATACGCTCGTCCCGATCCACCACATGGAAATATTTCTGATGTTCCTTCATGGACGAGATCAACGCTTCAGGCGGCACTTCCAGGAAACGCTCCTCGAAATGCCCCAGCAGCGGCACCGGCCACTCGTTCAGGGCGGTCACTTCGTCCAGCAGATCTTCATCAATGACGGCTGTGCCGCCGACTTCTTTCTCTGCGATGGCGCTGACGCCCTGGCGGATGAGTTCACGGCGCTCGGCAAAGTCGGCGATCACATAGCCTTCTTGCCTGAGCACGATCTCGTAGTCGTTAGGAGTCGGTACGATCAGGGAGCGGGGGCAATGGAACCGGTGCCCCCGGGTGGTATTGCCCGGCTTCAGGCCCATGATCGGCGCATCAATGATGTTGTTGCCGTACAGAAATACCAGCCAGTGCACCGGCCGTACAAACTCGATCCGGTGAGCACCCCACCGCATACGCTTGGGAACGGGCAGGTGAGCCAGTGTCTGTTCCACCAGTTTGGGCAACAGCTCAACCGTGGGTTTGCCCTGCTCCACCGTACGGTAAACCAGCCAGGCACCCTTGTCGGTCTCCAGCGTGTCCAGTTGTTCCGGGGTTACCCCCAGGGAGCTGGCAAAGCCGGTCAGGGCCCGGGTGGGGTTGCCGTCGTCGTCGAAGGCCGCGGTGACCGCGGGCCCGCGCTTTTCCACCGGCTTGTCCGGCTGGGCATCTTCCAGCTTGCGGACCCGTACCGCCAGGCGCCGGGGTGCCGCGAAGGCTTCGATCTTTTCAAAGGCAATGCCAGCCTCTTCCAGGCCCTTGCGGATACCTTCGGCGAACGCATCAGACAGAGGTTTCAGCGCCTTCGGCGGCAGTTCCTCGGTGCCCAGCTCGACCAGAAAATCCTGAGTAGCCATTATGCGTTCCCCTT
>CAYMQO010000421.1:0-2281 GCA_964392405.1 uncultured Marinobacter sp. | reverse complement strand
GTTACATCACCCTCGGTCAGTTTGGCGAGCGGGCCGATATCATGGCCGAAAGCGCATCCATAGAAGCCAGCCTGCTGCTCGCCCGCCAGGAAGAGAAGAACTTCCTGCTCCGGGGCGACCGCGACTATGTTGACGCCGCCATCGCCCACACCCGACGGGCATCCGACCAGGCTGCCGACCTGAAGACCCGGCTGAAGGAGGCGGATGACCATGACCGCATTGACCGGATTCGCCAGGGTATTCAGGAATATGGCGAGCAGATCCGCGAACTGGTGGATGTCCGGACGACCCGTGATGAGCGCCTGGCCGAACTCGAGCTGGCAGTAAGAGGCGTGACTGGAGGTTTCACCGCCCACAACAACCTTTACGCTACCAACGCAGCGATCCAGCAGATGCGGCGCAGCGAGGGGAGCTTCCTGCGGGAGATCGACGAAGCTGCAGTCGAGGAGTTTCGCGCAGCCAGCGAGAGGGCAACCCGTACCGTAAACTCATCATTTCTCGATGCGGAAACAAAAGAAAACCTGGTGGAGCTGCTGGCCGGTTATTCCGACGCCTTCTATGCCGTGGTTGAGGCTGAAAACCAGACCCAGTCCCTGCAGGAGCGGATGGTCACAACCGCCCGCGAGACGCTGTCCACCGCCATTGAGCTGCAGGAAACCCAGAGGGAAAAAATGGACGCAGACCAGGCCAGGGCATCGGTCCTGATTCTGTCCGTGCTACTGATCATCGTGGTGCTTGGTGTCATCATCGCCCTGTGGTTAACCCGGAACATCACCCTACCCATCCGGCAGGCAGTGGCCCTGGCCACCCGGGTGGCGGACGGCGACCTGCAGGAAACCGTGACCAGTCAGCGTGGCGATGAACTCGGCCAGCTACTGACCGCCCTCGGCGCCATGGTCGCCAGCCTGCGGGAGCTGGTGCGCCATATCAATTCCAGTGCAACCAACATCGCATCGTCTGCGGAAGAGCTCTCTACCGTGACCGCGGAAACCAGTCAGGGCGTGACCGAGCAGCGGGACCAGACCGACCAGGTGGCTACCGCGATGAACGAGATGGTAGCCACCGTAAACGACGTGGCCCGCAGTGCCGAGGATGCATTCGGTGCAGCCAATACGGCGAACCAGAAAGCGGCCGCGGGTGAGTCTGCGGTTGAAGAGACCCTCTCCTACGTGAACGAGCTGAACACGCAGGCCGAGCAAACGGCTGAGCTTCTGCGCGGTCTGCAGAAGGACAGCGAGAACATTGCGACAGTGCTGGATGTGATCAAGTCTGTGGCGGAACAGACCAACTTGCTCGCGCTGAACGCCGCCATCGAAGCCGCCCGTGCCGGTGAGCAGGGTCGGGGCTTTGCGGTCGTCGCAGATGAGGTCCGATCACTGGCCCAGCGGACGCAGAGTTCGGCTTCTGAGATCGAGACGCTGATTTCCAACCTGGTGAACAGTACCGAGCAGTCTGTATCCACGATGGAGCGTGGCACGGCGCTGGCCGGCCAGACGCTGGAGAGCGCTCAGTCAACGGGCGCGACGATCCGTGACATTGCGGAGGCGGTCGGGCATATCAGTCAGTTCAATAGTCAGATTGCGACGGCAGCGGAGCAGCAGACTTCGGTTGCGGAAGACATTAACCGGAATATTACTCAGATCCGGGATGTGAGTGATCAGTCGGCGACGGCTTCGGAGCAGATTTCCAGTTCGAGTCAGGAGTTGGCGCGCCTTGGTGAGGATCTTAGTGGGCAGGTGGCTCGCTTCCGGCTGTAATGGTTGGTGTTGAGGATTTATAGCCGCAGGCCCTTCTGGGGCCTTGCGGCTTTTTTTGGTTCTGGTGAAGGGTCTGAGCGTGGGATGCAGGACGGCTCCGGGGAATCACTTTCGGAACGAAAGCAGGCTTTCTGACTGTTCCGAAAGTGATTCCCCGGCGCCTCTCGGAGATTTGTTGAGACCGGCAGGAAACCCCCGCCATTTTATCCTAAGGGTTTGTTCCCGTAGGCTGGAAAACCCAGCGCAGTCCGGCCAGAAGAATTTGTCCCACAGACATGAAAAATCCTGACGCACTCCCGCCAGAGGGTTTGGGGATCTTCCTTCGAAACAGTCAGAAAGCCTGCTTTCGTTTCGAAGGAAGATCCCCAAACCCGATCCCTCAGGAAACACCGTAACCCAAACCCCGCCAGGAGCATGCAACCTGACCCGGTCCACCAGGGAGCACCGCAGAAACGCAAAGGGCCGGGGTGCCCTTTGCTCTCCAGCATTGTTGCTGGCTTTCTTTTTACATCAGGTTGTAGATG
>CAYMQO010000420.1:0-2285 GCA_964392405.1 uncultured Marinobacter sp. | reverse complement strand
AGGGCACGTTCAGCGTCCACTGGATCCACAGGGGCAGCAGAGCGATAAGGATAAATACAACTTCACCGGCATACATGTTACCGAACAGACGCAGTGCCAGACTTACCGGCCGGATGATCAGCGACAGCAGCTCCAGCACCAGGTTGAACGGAATCAGCGCCCAATGATTGAACGGGTTAAACGACAGCTCTTTGAGGAAGCCACCGGGACCCTTGACCTTGAAGCTGTAATAAAGAATCAGCAGGAATACGCCGATGGCGATACCAAAGGTTCCGTTGGGATCGGTCGTGGGAACGATCTTGAAGTACTCCAGCCCCATGGCCTGAGCCAGGGTGGGGATATAGTCGATCGGGACAAGCTTGAGGCTGTTCATGAGGAAGATCCACACGAACATGGTCAGCGCCAGTGGCGCGATCAGGGGGTTTTTGCCGTGGAACACATCGCGGACGATACCCTGGACAAACTCAACGACGACTTCCACCAGGTTCTGCAGCCCACCGGGTACACCAGAGGTGGCCTTCCTGGCAGCGAAGCGGAACAGTCCGAGGAACAGGACACCCATGGCAATTGACCAGCCCATGGAGTCCACATGCACGGCCATAAAGCCCATGTCGGCGGCTTCCTGCGCGGTGCGGGCGAAGGTCCAGGTGGTTTCTTCCACCAGGGAGCCATCGGCGCGCTCATAGCCAGCGGGCAATTTGCCATAGGTGAGGTTGGTTAGGTGGTGCCTAATATATTCTACTGGGGTATCAGCTGCCATACTGCTTCTCGTCCAGTCATCGCTGTGGTCTTGGTCGCATGAACCAGCGCAGGGCTGCGCCCATCACAACCATCACAGCAAAAGTGAATAACAGAGCCGGTACATGGACCGGCTCCATCAAGTTGAAAACGGCCGCAAAAAACACTGCGGTAAGGGCGAGCTTGACCGACTCAGCCCTGAACAGGTTGCCTACCATGCGGGACATGTTCCGTGCCCCTTCAACCTTGTAAACCTGGTAGGCAAACCAGGTGTTTGGCACCAGAAAAATAAGACCGCCCACCAGAGCGGAATAGCCGGCCAGACGACCCTGGGTAGCCCACAAAAGGGCCATTACCACGATGGCGGTACTCTCAATAACCAGCCAGCGGACCAGCGGCACTCGGTTAATACGATGTCCGGACCTTGCCATGACTAACTGCCTGCCGCTTTTCCAAGCGCGGGAATTATATGTGTTAACCAGAAGCTGTTCAACTCAGTCAGCACGAAAAACCGGTGGTTTTATGGTCACTTTGAGCACCCGTTAAAAGTCCGGTTGCACAATTTGTGCCTGTGGCCAACCCCGGTCACGAGATGTGGTGTGGAACATGACATCCTGTTCCAAATAAGATGCATCATTTTCCCGCAAATTAAATGATGAATCAGCGAATATGACCGAGAATTCCGTCGAGTTCGTCGAGGGAGCTGTATTCGATAACCAGTTTTCCCCTGCCCCGCTGACCATGATCAATGGAGACCTTCGCCCCCAGCCGTTCGGCCAGGTCATCCTGCAACGCGCGAATATTGGGGTCCAGTCCGCTCTTGCGCGGGCTCTGGCCCTGCGTTTCACTTCTCAGGCGCCGGACCAGCGCTTCGGTCTGACGCACAGACAACGACTTCGCGACAACCTGACGGGCCACCTGCAGCTGTTGTTCCGGCGGCAGGGTTAACATGGCGCGGCCATGGCCCATCTCCAGATCGCCATGCTCGAGCATGATACGAACGTCTTCCGCCAGACCGATCAGGCGCAGCAGGTTGGTAATGGTGGTACGGGACTTCCCTACCGCTTCTGCCACCTGGGCCTGGGTCAGCCCGAACTCATCCTGCAGGCGCTGAAGGGCAAAGGCTTCTTCGATGGGGTTCAGGTTTTCCCGCTGGATGTTTTCGATCAGCGCCATGGCGATGGCGGCTTCATCCGGCACTACCCGGATAATGGTGGGTATCCTGTCCAGCTCCGCCATCTGGGCAGCGCGCCAGCGACGCTCGCCGGCGATCAGTTCGTAACGGCCTTCTTCAATGGGACGGACCACCACGGGCTGCATCACGCCCTGCTGCCGGATGGAATCGGCCAGTTCCTGTAACGCTGCCGGATCCATATCGCGACGGGGCTGATAACGTCCCCGCTGGATCAGGTCCACAGGAAGCTCCCGCAGTTCGCCATCGTGGTTACGTGGCGCTTCGTCCAGATTCACCCGGGAGTTCGCCAGCAGGGCACCCAGGCCCCGTTCGCCCAGTCCTCGTTTCTTAGCCGCCATGATTGTCGTCAGTT
>CAYMQO010000419.1:0-2289 GCA_964392405.1 uncultured Marinobacter sp. | reverse complement strand
TCGGCGTTAATGACCGGTGCGGCTGTGGTCACGGTGGATGGTTCGCCGGGGTATCCGGATATCGACATGCTCTGGAACGCCGTGACAGACGAACGTATCACTCACTTCGGTACCAGCGCCAGATTCCTGGCCGGATGCCGCAAGGCGGGAATTCAGCCGGCACGGACTTATGATCAGAGTCATCTGCGGGTCGTTTTCTCCACCGGTTCGCCTTTGCTCCCGGAGGATTACGACTGGATCTATCAGGACGGGGCACCGGATGTCCTGCTTGGCTCCATTGCCGGGGGCACGGATATCTGTGGCTGCTTTGTAGGTACCAGCCCGCTGTTACCCGTGCGCCGTGGTGAAATCCAGTGCCGGCTCCTCGGCGTGGATGCTGTAGCCTATGATGATAATGGTGTGCTGGTAGAGAGTGGACGTGGTGAACTGGTGTGTCGTCAGCCCCTGCCCTGCATGCCGGTCAGGTTCTGGAACGACTCCGACGGGGAACGGTATCGCAAGGCGTATTTTGACACCTTCCCTGGAGTCTGGGCCCACGGTGACTTTATCGAGTTCACGGAACACGGCGGCGCGGTCATCTATGGCCGCTCGGACGCGACCCTGAACCCGGGCGGCGTGCGCATCGGCACCGCCGAGATCTATCGTCAGGTGGAGACAGTTGCCGAAGTGGCGGACAGCCTCGTGGTGGGCCGTCAGGTGGACGGCGACGTGGAAGTGGTCCTGCTGGTGGTTATGGCTGAGGATCAGACCCTCACCGAAACCTTGCTCCGGAGCCTGCGACAGCGCATCCGTCAGGGGGCCAGCCCACGCCATGTACCGGCCCATATTCTGGCTGTCTCGGATATCCCTTACACCCGTAGCGGAAAGAAGGTTGAGCTGGCGGTTGCGCGCTTGCTGAACGGCTCGGCCCGCACGGATAACCGCGACGCACTGGCCAATCCCGGGGCGCTGGACAGTATCCGCAAAGCGTTGGCAGACGCAGGTTTGCTGGCGGGCGGGGACTGATCGCCAGAGTTCCCGTCTGAGGGGTCGGGCCGGATTCAACGACCTGATGTGGACCGGCTTTCCGCTCCCCTGTCAAGCGGCGCAGGGGGCGGGCTTAGACTAAAATGGTAACCTGAGCAGCCAAAAAACTGGTATATTGTCCCACTCCAATAAAAAGTTCGTAATCAGTGTCTGCGTAAGGAGGCTCTGAGCGATCTGATGCCTTGTGCAGCAGAGCTTCCTGAATCCGGGGTCCACAAGACGCCGGTATCAGCCCTGACCGTCCTGAACTGACCACCAACCTTGAGGACGCACATGACAGACTCAAATCCGAAGATTGTCTATACACTGACCGACGAAGCTCCGGCACTGGCGACCCGATCTCTCCTGCCCATCCTTCAGACGTTCACCGCACCTGCGGGCATTACTTTTGAGACCAGTGATATTTCCCTGGCTGCCCGGATTCTGGCTGCGTTTCCCGATTATCTTGAAGAAGACCAGCGCGTGCCCGACGCTCTCGCGGAACTGGGTGAATACACCAAAGACCCGGCGGCCAACATCATCAAGCTGCCCAACATCAGCGCTTCCATTCCCCAGCTTCGCGCCGCGATCAAGGAATTGAAAAAGCAGGGCTACAAGCTTCCTGACTACAAGGAGCACCCTGAGACCGACGAGGAAAAGGAAGCCCACGCCCGTTACTCCAAAGTGCTGGGCAGCGCGGTTAACCCGGTACTTCGTGAAGGCAACTCCGACCGGCGCGCGCCGGCGGCGGTGAAAGCGTTTGCACGCAAATACCCCCACACCATGGGCGAGTGGAGCCCGGCATCCCGCACTCATGTCGCCCATATGCGCGGCGGTGACTTCTACTCCAGTGAGCAGTCTGTCACCCTGGACAAGGCCACCAATGCCCGTATTGTATTCGAGAACACCAAAGGTGAGCAGACCGTCCTGAAGGCTGATCTGCCACTGCTCGAAGGCGAAGTTGTCGATGGCATGTTCATGAGCAAGAAAGCGCTCGTGAAATTCTTTGAAGATGCCATTGAAGACTGCGAAAAAACCGGCGTGATGTTCTCCCTGCACGTCAAGGCCACCATGATGAAGATCTCCCACCCCATCGTCTTCGGGCATGCGGTGAAGGTCTACTATCGGGAGCTGTTCGAGAAGTACGGCGATCTGTTTGACGAGATCGGCGTGAACCCGAATAACGGCCTGTCGTCAGTGCTGGAGAAGATCAAGCAGCTGCCGGAGTCCAAGCAGGAACAGATTCAGGAAGACCTGCACCGGACCTACGAGTATCGTGCGGAA
>CAYMQO010000418.1:0-2290 GCA_964392405.1 uncultured Marinobacter sp. | reverse complement strand
AATCGGTTTAGCATAATCGCTGTCCTGTGCCGATGAAGCAGAAGCCGGGTGTCAAAATGAACGATTTGTCCAGTTTTTGCAATCCCGGCAAACAGTTAGCCTGGTGTCCAGAGTAGTGGCTACCGCGCCGGCTTGCCACTGATCGGCGGCGGCTCGCCTACCGGCCGGGGCCTGCCCAGATGGTACCCGGCAGCGCCATCAATGCCGATGGCCTGCAGCGTAAGCCATTCGGCTTCAGTTTCGACCCCGGAAGCCAGCACCTGCACTCCCCGGCCGTGGGCGATGATGATCACCGACTCGAGATAGAACCGATGGTCATCATGACGCTCGATGCCACGGATGAAGCTGGAGTCAATGCGAAGCGCCTGCACCGGCAGGTTCCGCAGATAGCTGAATGGCAGGCCCCCGACCCCAAAGCGGTCCACCAGCACCCGGGCCCCGGCACGGCGCAGCTGTACGACCAGCGCCTGTACCCTTCGGCGATGGTGTTGCAGCGCCTGCTCCGGAAACCCGATCCATAGCCGCTGCATATCGATGCCGGCATCCTGAATCAGGCGGGCCAGCTTATCCGGGAACTCCGCCGATGCCGCCGTGGACGCCCCGAGAGTCAGCCCCAGGGTGATGGACGGCTCCCGGCGCAGGCGGTCCAGAATTCGCTCAAGCACCATCAGGTCCAGCCGCTCGAGTAGCCCGAAGCGTTCCGCCATGGGCGCAAAGATATTGCCCCTCACCCAGGCGCGGTCAATGAACAGTCGGGAATAGGTCTGGTGATACAACGGGGTACTGCCATCAGCACCCACCACCGGCTGCTCCCACATCCAGAGGTCTTTCTGCTCCAGGGCGATTTCAAGAAATCTGCGCCAGTCCTCGGCGCCATGTACATCATTACCGTCATGGCTGGAAAGCTCACAATTGCTGAAACCGTCCATTTGCGCCCGGCGCAGGGCGACGTCGGCAGCTTCGAGCAGATCCCGTACCGAACGTACGTCTGCGACGCTGGCGACCCCCCCATGCACGGTCAGCCGTTCGGCTGACTCGCCGCCGGCAGCGGTGAACTCGTCGCAGACGGACTGCAGCTCGTCCACTAACTCCCGGCCCCAGATCAATGCATCAGCGGGGGCGCCACCGGGAACGAAGAGAACAAGTTCGGCACCACTACGGCGACCGGCAAAGCTGCCGGCATGTTGCTGGAGAAACGCCCGCACTTCCTCCGCCAGCCGAACCAGCAAGGCGTCCGCCTCCAGCCGTCCAGCCGTGCGGTTGAAGTCGGAAAAACCGCTCACCTGAAGCAGCAGAAGGGCGCCGGGACGACGACCTTCCTCACTCACGACCTCTACCGACAGACGCTGATCAAAGGCGGTGCGGCTGGCCAGCCCGGTCAGGGCGTCTTCATTATTGAGTTTACGCAGGTGGGCGATCAGCGCCGCCTGGCCCGAGAACAACTGCTCCAGATCGGCGGTCATCTGGTTCATGGCCTGAGTGACCTGATTCAGTTCCCGGGTGGACCGCACCCCACCACGTCGCCGGAAATCCCGGCGACTGATGGCCTCTGCCTGTCGCTCCAGCACCCGTAACGGGCGAAGCAGCCGTCCCAGCAGAAAATACAGGGACCCGATCGCAATCGCGCCAATAACCAGTGACGACAGGGTGAGCCATACCGTGATCCACCAGAGATCGTGATAGGCATTACCCGGATGACCGATCACATTCACCTGTCCCAGCCAGCGCCATCCCTGCATTACCGAAGCCGTTCCGACAGGCTGCGGCAGGTCAACCAGGGCGACAAACCAGGCCGGCACCGGCAGGTCGTCCAGGGACCGACGCTGGCCGGCGATCAGCCGATCCTCATGGTCGATAAACTCGATGACCAGATAGTCACCGCTATCGAACACGGAACTGATCAGCGATGCCACCGCAACCTCATCACTGGCATCAATGGCGTTTGAGAGGGACAGGCCCACCGCGGTCGCTGCGTCGCGGGTGCGCCCTTCCAGTTCTTCCGCCATGTAATTGCGGAATCGGTCAAAACTGATCCCCATACTGACCACCAGCAGCATCAGCACCAGCGCGCCGGTGAAGATCAGTAACAGGGTTCGTAGTGTAATCGCCCGACCCGTGCCGGCGTTTCGTCTCTGCCGCATCCGTGCCCTACCTTGTGCGGGAATGTGTCACGCAGCGAAGCCCATCAGAACGTGCCCATGTCTCAGGTTCACAAAGATTTACAGTCAGTCGCCTGCGCCTTCTGTTACAAACACTATAGACTGCAGTAACAGAGTCATCCTGCAATCCA
>CAYMQO010000417.1:0-2291 GCA_964392405.1 uncultured Marinobacter sp. | reverse complement strand
AACCAGACCCTGACCGGCGCGCTGACTACCCTTCCGATCCTGATGCTGGCGGTGGGCGCCATGCCTGGCTCCCTGGCAATCTCACGCCTGGGACCCCGCAATACGCTGGTGTTGGCCATGGTAATCATGACCCTGGGGTCCGCAGCCCGCGGGCTGGCGCCGGAGATTTTCACCCTGCTACTGGCCAGTGCGGTGATGGGCCTTGGGGTTGCCATGATGCAGCCGGCGCTGCCTGCGCTGCTGCCCCGGTGGCTGCAACCCCGACACATCGCCATGGGAACCGCCATTTACATGAACGGCATGTTGATGGGGGAGTTCGTGGGGGCGGGCATCACGCTGCCGGTTCTGATGCCGCTTATGGATGGCAGCTGGCGCATGACCTTGCTGGCATGGTCGCTGCCGGCACTGGCCGTCGCAGCAGCGCTGTTCATCCCCAAACGGGATCTGGCCCGACCGTTACAGCGGGCGGCCTGGTTACCGGACTGGTCCAATCCGCTGACGCTGAAAATCGGCCTGTTGCTGGGGGTTTCCAGCTCCATGTTCTTCGGCTTGAATGCCTATATGGGCAATCTGCTGGAACAGACCGGCCATTTTGAAAAACTGTCCAGGGGGCTGTTCGTCTACAACATCGCCCAGGTATTCGCGTCGCTGCTGATGCTGAAGGCCGCCCGCCACTGGGTCGGGCGCCGGACCCACATTATGGCTTCAGCCCTGATCAGTGTTGCCGGGACTCTTGGCGCTGTTCTGCTGACTGGCTGGTGGGCCATTGCCAGCGCCACGCTGATGAGTTTCGCGTCTGGCATTCTGCTGATCCTGCTGGTGGCCCTGCCGCCATTACTGAGCCGCCCCGGAGAAACCGGACGGCTTTCTGCAGGCACATTCCTGGTGGGCTATACCGTCGCGTTTCTGGTACCCATGGCCGGCGGCGCGGTCGCAGATATGACCGGCGATATCCGCCACAGCGTACTGATCATGATCGCCTATGGCCTTCTGGTGCTGCCACTGATCCGTACCCTGGATCTGACGCCAGCCCGTCGTGTCCAGGGGAACTGAACGCCGTCACGGGGTCGCCAGTGCCAGGCCTGGCTCCGCACCTGTAGTCAACAGGGCTGCCCGTGCCTTGGTCATCTGGTCCAGCATCCGGCGCAGATCCCGGAGATCGTCCAGCAGGGCCTGGCCAAGCTCTTCCGCCAGCTCACCCTTCACCACGCCCTGCAACACCGATGCCTTCGCCGCCTGATACCGGGATTCGGCCTGTTGCAGGGTTGCGGTTGTACCCGGCTCCCGGGTCACCAGGCTGTTCAGGGTTTCCAGATACTGATCCACCACAGGTCGAACCGTCTGCCCCGGCATATTCGCCCGTGCCCGCCGGATCCGGATCGCACTGTCAGTCTGATCTGCGGCTTCCAGCAGATATCGGGCCGTTCGTACCGCGAGGGTTAGCTGCTCTACCAGCTCCGCGGTCATCTTTTCCGTACGAATCCGTGCGGTATAGGCGGTAATTGCCTGATGCAGGCTTTGCACCGCCGTTGCCTGCCTGGCCCCGGCAGCGACAGTCATGCCTTCCCGGGTGAGCGCGGCGTGGGCCAGCCCGGTCACCAGACCCGCCATCCGCTCCAGTTCCTGTTGCAGCGCACCAACCGCCAGCTCCGGGGTTGAGATCAAGGTCTGATCCAGACACCGGGGGCGTGACAGATCCTCTTCCTCGCTGCGGAAACACCGTTCCAGGATCCGCACCAGCCAGGGTATCAGTGGCAGCAATATCAACACGCCAATCAGTTTGAACAGGGTATGGAAGGCCGCCAGCAGCACCGCAGCATTGCCTTCCACATCCAGCGCACCGGCCAGCAGCCCGGCAAGCCCCAGCACCAGGGGCATTACCGCCAGCGCTACCAGGCCGGCGACCACATTGAACAGGATATGGCTCAGGGCGAGCCGGCGGGCACTGGCCGTGGCTTTCAGTACGGCGACGGCAGCAGTAGAGGTGGTGCCGACGCTGGCCCCGATAACGCCAGCGGCGCCTGCCTCAAGACTGATCACCCCAGTGCTGGCTGCGGTAAGCACAATCGCCAGTGTGGCCGAGGAGGACTGGGTCAGCAGGGTGACCATAAAGCCGATGGCCAGATACGCCAGCCAATGGTTGCCGACGCCCCCTTCCACCGACGAACTCAAGCCGGTCGCCAGCCCGCCCAGGGAATCCTTGAGCAGATCCAGCCCGAGAAAGAACAGACCGAAACCGGCCAGCGCCTCACCCAGCGATGCCCAGCGACCACCCGATCCCGCCAGCCGGA
>CAYMQO010000416.1:0-2294 GCA_964392405.1 uncultured Marinobacter sp. | reverse complement strand
TCCCAGGCGCCCAGGGTGATGGCCACCCCGGTAAAGATGGCAAAGCCCAGCGGCGGCAGGAGAAAGATGCCGATAACGGCGATGGGCGCCAGAATCAGCGCCGTCAGAACTCGGGTTTTGAGCACGTCAATATTCGCTCTTGTCCTTGGCTCAGTTCAGGTTCTTGTTGTGTGTCTGAGCAATTATTGCTGGGCAGCTAAACGCTGATCCACCTGGTCGTCGGTCTGGCCGAACCGGCGCTTGCGCCGGGCGTACGCGTCCAGAGCCAGACGCATCTGTTCGCTGCCAAAGTCTGGCCAGTACACCTCAGAGAAATAGAACTCAGTATAGGCCAGGTGCCACAACAGAAAGTTACTAATACGCTGCTCACCGGCCGTCCGAATCATCAGATCCGGCATGGGCAGGTCGCCAATGGAAAGGTGCTGCTGAAGAACATCTTCGGTAATGTCGGACGGCGTCAGTTCGCCCGTCGCCACCCGGGCGGCCACCTGTCGGGTCGCCTGGGTGATGTCCCACTGGCCGCCGTAGTTGGCGGCAATCACCAGGGTCATGGCGGTGTTGTCCCGGGTCAGCGCCTCGGCCTTCGCCATGTATTCCTGCAACTGGGGGCTGAAGGCGCTGCGGTCGCCAATCATCCGCAGCCGGATGTTGTTACGATGCAGCTTCTTCACTTCCCGCTCCAGGGCAAACAGGAACAGGCGCATCAGGGCGGATACCTCGTCCTTCGGGCGGCGCCAGTTCTCGCTTGAGAACGCAAACAGGGTGAGCACTTCCACCCCCGCCTTGGCACAGGTTTCCACCACCGAGCGCACCGAGTTTACGCCCGCCTTGTGGCCAGCTACTCCATTAAGTCGCCGGGCCTTGGCCCAGCGATTATTGCCGTCCATGATAATGGCGACATGACGCGGAATCTTGCCGGCTTCCACCGGAATTTCCGCTGTTACTGAATCCGTCATGCTGACCCCTGGTACTGATCGGGTGTTCCGTCCGGCGGTTTATACCGCCATCAGGTCATCTTCCTTGGCTTTAAGCACCTTGTCGACCTCGCCGATGTAACGGTCGGTCAGCTTCTGGATCACATCCTCACCACGGCGCAGATCGTCTTCGGTGATTTCCTTTTCCTTTTCAAGCTCTTTCAGATCGTTATTGGCATCACGACGGGCGTTACGAATACCCACACGGGCGCTCTCGGCGTCGTTCCGTGCCTGCTTGACCATTTCCTTACGGGTGTCTTCGGTCAGCATGGGCATGGGTACGCGGATGAGGTCGCCACTGGTAGAGGGGTTCAGGCCCAGATCGGAAGCCATGATCGCCTTCTCAATGGTGGGAACCAGGTTCTTTTCCCAGGGAGAGACCGTCAGTGTACGGTTGTCTTCCACGTTGACGCTCGCCACCTGCTTCAGCGGTGTTTCCTGGCCGTAATAGTTGACCATCACGCTGTCCAGAATGGCCGGGTGTGCCCGACCCGTACGGATCTTGTTAAAGGCTGAAGACAGAGCCTCCAGGCTCTTCTTCATACGTTTCTCGGCATCAGCTTTGACTTCATCAATCACGTGCGCGTCCTCGCTTGTCTGTTTATCAGTGCCTGCGCCGGGCGGGCGTCAGGCATGAATACTATTCGACCAGGGTGCCCTCGGGCTCGCCGGTTACGATACGGGTAAGCGCCCCGGGGGCACTCATATTGAAAACCCGCAGGGGCATGCCGTGGTCACGGGCCAGGCAGATGGCAGTTAAATCCATGACGCCCAGCTTTTTGTCCAGAACTTCATCATAGGTCAGGCGATCGTATTTCACCGCTGTCGGATCGGTCATGGGATCTGCAGAGTATACGCCATCGACCTTGGTGGCCTTGAGCACCGCATCGGCGCCAATTTCAATGCCGCGCAAACAGGCGGCTGAGTCGGTGGTAAAGAAGGGGTTGCCGGTGCCGGCGCAGAAAATCACCACATCGCCGTCTTTCAGGTCCCGTACGGCCCGGCGGTGATCGTAGTGCTCGACGATGCCACTCATGGGAATGGCGGACATGACCCGGGTGCGGATGTTGGACCGCTCCAGGGCATCCCGCATGGCCAGACCGTTCATGACCGTGGCCAGCATACCCATATGGTCGCCAGTCACCCGGTCCATGCCGGCAGCGCTCAGGGCAGCGCCACGGAACAGGTTGCCGCCGCCAATAACCAGCCCGACCTGAACACCAATACCGATCAGCGCGCCGATTTCCAGCGCCATGCGGTCAAGCACCTTGGGATCAATACCAAACTCATGCTCACCCATCAGCGCTTCGCCACTGAGCT
>CAYMQO010000415.1:0-2299 GCA_964392405.1 uncultured Marinobacter sp. | reverse complement strand
CAGCGGTCTCCAAAACCGCAGGTTGGGGGTTCGATTCCCTCCTGGCCTGCCATTTATAAACGTCTGGATACATAAGCTGATTCCTATGGAGTCAAAAGCCCAACAGTCGGCCAGTCGCTTTGACTTTATCAAGTGGCTGGTTGTTTTCGTTTTGATTGCCGTAGGTGTTGTGGGCAATCAGTATTTCAGTGGCGAATCAGTGCTCTATCGGGTGCTTGGTTTGGTAGCACTGGCTCTGGTTGCTGCATTTGTGGCGCTCCAGACCGATCGCGGACGCCGTTTCGCGACTCTGTTGAAGGAAGCCAGGGTAGAGATACGCAAGGTTGTATGGCCTACGCGTCCGGAGCTGATCCAGACTACGGTCATTGTTGTCGTATTTGTGCTTGTCGTGGCGCTTATCCTTTGGGGTATGGATTCGCTTATCGGCTTCCTCGTTAAGGGTTTCATCGGATAAGCAGGGGCAGGCAATGGCTATGCAGTGGTTTGTAGTTCAGGCGTATTCCGGTTTCGAAAAACATGTCATGCGCACGCTGAAAGAGCGTATTTCGATTAGCGGCATGGAAGACAAGTTCGGTGATGTGCTTGTGCCGACCGAAGAGGTCGTCGAAATGCGGGATGGCAAGAAGCGCAAGAGTGAGCGCAAATTCTATCCAGGGTACGTGCTTGTCCAGATGGAAATGGACGACGCGACATGGCACCTTGTCAAGGATACGCCCCGAGTTCTTGGGTTTATCGGTGGTACCAAGGACAAGCCCGCGCCCATCACCCAGAAAGAAGCCGATGCCATTCTGCGCCGCGTCGAAAGCGGGGTTGATCAGCCCAAGCCGAAAACCCTGTTTGAGCCAGGCGAGATTGTTCGTGTTATTGAAGGGCCGTTTGCCGACTTCAATGGCGTCGTGGAAGAAGTGGATTACGACAAGAGTCGTGTAAAAGTGGCCGTTCTGATCTTTGGGCGTTCTACGCCGGTTGAACTGGAGTTTGGCCAGGTCGAAAAGGACTGAGTCACGTCTTTGACGAAGGGCTCGCTCACCAAGGTGACGCGGGCTTTTCGCGTCTCATAACCGGGGAGCCGAAAGGCGCTACTACCCATAGGAGAAACTCATGGCAAAGAAGATTGAAGCGTATATCAAGCTTCAGGTTGCTGCCGGTCAGGCCAACCCAAGTCCCCCCGTTGGTCCTGCGCTGGGTCAGCATGGCGTCAATATCATGGAGTTCTGTAAGGCCTTTAACGCGGCTACGCAGAACATCGAAGCCGGGCTGCCGACACCGGTTGTTATCACGGTATACAGCGACCGTAGCTTCACTTTCGTTACAAAGACTCCGCCTGCGCCGGTTCTGCTGAAGAAAGCGGCTGGTGTCAAAAGCGGCTCTGGTCGCCCGAACACCGAGAAAGTGGGTTCCGTTACTCGCGAGCAGCTTGAAGAGATCGTGAAAACCAAGGAGCCAGACCTGACAGCTGCTGACATGGAAGCAGCCGTTCGCACCATCGCGGGTACCGCCCGTAGTATGGGTCTGACTGTGGAGGGTCTCTAAGATGACTAAGCTGAGCAAGCGCCAGAAGCTGATTCGTGAAAAAGTCGATCCGACTCGCGCTTATAGCGTGGAAGAGGCGGTTTCTCTGTTGACCGAGCTGGGTGGTTCCGTCAAGTTCCGCGAGTCCATCGACGTGGCGGTCAACCTGGGTGTTGACGCACGTAAATCCGATCAGGTGGTTCGTAGCAGCACCGTACTGCCCCACGGCACCGGTAAAACCGTTCGGGTTGCTGTCTTTACCCAGGGTGCAAACGCAGACAAGGCCAAAGAGGCCGGCGCTGACATCGTGGGCATGGACGATCTGGCAGAAGAAGTTAAAAAAGGCAACATGGACTTTGACGTAGTCATTGCGACTCCGGATGCCATGCGTGTCGTTGGTCAACTTGGCCAGATCCTTGGTCCCCGTGGCCTGATGCCGAACCCGAAAGTGGGTACGGTAACTCCGGACGTGGAAACCGCGGTCAAAAACGCGAAGGCCGGGCAGGTTCGTTACCGTACTGACAAGAACGGTATCATTCACGCTCCGCTGGGTAATGTTGAATTCTCTGCGCAGGCGATCCAGGAAAACCTGGAAGCCCTGCTGGCAGACCTGAAAAAGGCCAAGCCTGCCTCGTCGAAGGGTGTTTACCTGAAAAAGGTATCCCTCTCCTCAACGATGGGGCCTGGCCTGACTGTTGATCAGGGATCCCTGAACATCTGATTCCTGGTCAGCAGTACTTTGTAGTCTAGGCGGAAGCCAGGCTGTCAAAGACCGCAGGCCCCTGAG
>CAYMQO010000414.1:0-2301 GCA_964392405.1 uncultured Marinobacter sp. | reverse complement strand
AGGCGTCCCCGGGGCACCTCTCCGAGCATGGCCGGGGTCAGTTCCTCACTGACCAGAACGGTATTCTCGGGATAGTCCAGCTGGAGCGGGTCCCCTTCCTGCAAATGGGAGAGAATACGTCGGCCCAGATCGCGGATATCCACCGCCCGCTCCTGCAGGTAGGGGTCATCCATCATCTCAAAGTGGCGCACATACTGACCGACCACCTGCTTGAGCGCACTCTGGGCCCAGAGTCCTTCGTCCCTGATCCGGTTAACAACCTCCCCCGGCAGCGCACTTTCACCCAACATACGCAGATAGACGTCAAACAGTGCCTGCTCCTCGGGGCGCAGCTTGTCTGACAGGCGTTCGGATACCCGCTGGATATCCTCCTGCACTGCCGCCACCGCTTCATAGAAGGCGGCCACCTCGGCGTCGGTATCCTCGGCCGGCTTCTCCGGCACCGCGTCGAGATCCGCCGGCGGATAAACCACCACACCCGCGCCGATGGCAACACCCGGTGCTCCAGGCACGCCATTGAAGGCAACGTCCCGCGCCTGTTCGCCAGTCAGGGAAAGGCCGCTGATGGCGCCTGTCGCCTCGCTGTGGGCAATAACCCCCGCCAGCTGGGCCGACACGGTAACCAGAAATGCTTCTTCGCCCTCATCAAAATTCCGGGAAGCATCCCGCTGCTGAACAACGAGAACGCCCAACACCCGCCGGTGGTGAATGATGGGAACACCCAGAAATGAGCGAAAGCGCTCTTCCCCCGTTTCCGGGAAGTAGCGATAGCGGGGATGGGACGGGGCGTCTTCAAGGTTGATGGGTTCCTCACGGGAACCCACCAGCCCCACCAGCCCTTCGGAATGGGCCAGGCTGACCTTGCCGACGGCCTGTTTGTGCAGGCCTTCGGTGGCCATCAGAATGTAGCGGTTAGAGACGGGGTCCAGCAGATAGACAGAGCAGACCTCAGTGGTCATGGCGCTCTGTACCCTTGCGACGATAATGTCCAGCGCCTCCTGCAGGTCACGGGCGCCGTTCACTTCCTGAACAATACTTCGCAAGATACCGAGCATATCGGGTGTCAGTCCGTCATAATTGTTGGTCCCGCCAGCGGTGTGCCTCCTCGGCACGCTGCCATTGATCTACTGTACTGAATAACCGCGGCGCCAGTTCACGCAGAGCGCGGCGATACACTTCCCGCTTGAAGGACACCACCTGTCCCAGCGGATACCAATAGCTAACCCACTGCCAGCCATCAAATTCCGGTGAATCCGTGTGATCTACCCGCACGGAAGCATCCGGGGAAAGCATCCTCAGAAGGAACCATTTCTGCTTCTGGCCAACGCAGACGGGACGGGAATTATGGCGCACCATCCGCCGTGGCAGGCGATAGCGCAACCAGCCCCGGGTGCAGCTGATGATTTCCACATCTTCCGCGCCCAGGCCGACTTCCTCGGCCAGCTCCCGATAGAGAGCCTGTTCCGGTGACTCATGCTGCTTGATGCCACCCTGTGGAAACTGCCAGGAGTCCTGCCCGATCCGTCTGGCCCAAAGAACCTCGCCCTTGTGGTTAGCCAGTATGATTCCGACGTTGGGTCTGAAACCGTCTGAATCAATCACGGCACAGTCCTGTCTCAAAGTTATACGGAGCCCCCGTCCAGCGGGGGTTTTGTCCAGATTGATTCCATTCTTACAGAAAGGCTACCGGTCGGCAAACAGCGCTGGCATTCTTTTTCAGCATGTTAGAATGCCCGGTCAAAGCACTCTTTGAAGGAGAATTTCATTGACCCTGGCCATTTTTGACCTGGACAACACATTGCTGGGTGGCGACAGCGATCACGCCTGGGGCGATTTTCTGGTGGAGGCGGAACTGGTCGATGGTGAAAGCCATCGCCGCCAGAATGATCAGTTCTATCAGGACTATCTCAATGGGGAGCTGGATATTCACCGTTACCACCGGTTCGCCCTCTCACCGGTCGCCGGCCGGCCCCAGGAGGAAGTGGCTGCCTGGCGGGCCCGTTTTATGGACACCCGGATCAAGCCCCTATACCAGCGCAAGGCCGAAGAGCTACTGGCCAGCCACCGGGAACAGGGCCACACCCTGATGATTATCACTGCCACCAACCGGTTTATCACCGAACTGATCGCCGAGGCCATGGGCATCGAACATCTGCTGGCGACTGAACCGGAAGTGGTAGACGGCCGTTACACCGGAGACATCGTCGGAATACCGACCTTTCAGGACGGCAAGGTGAAGCGGTTGCAGGAATGGCTGGAAGAACACGGCGAGAGCCTGGACGGCGCCTGGTTCTACAGCGA
>CAYMQO010000413.1:0-2331 GCA_964392405.1 uncultured Marinobacter sp. | reverse complement strand
TTTACATCGTGAAGCCGAAAATGCACGGCCCGGAAGAAGTGGCGTTCGCCAACGAACTGTTCGACCGCGTTGAGGATACTCTGGGTCTGCCGCGCTACACGCTGAAAGTCGGCATCATGGACGAAGAACGTCGTACCACGGTGAACCTCAAGGCCTGTATCCACGCTGCCAAAGAGCGCGCCGTGTTCATCAACACCGGCTTCCTCGACCGCACCGGCGACGAAATCCATACTTCCATGGAGCTGGGCCCCTTCCTGCGTAAAGGCGCCATGAAGGACGAGCCCTGGATCAAGTCTTACGAGCAGTGGAACGTCGACATCGGCCTGGAGACCGGCTTCAGCGGTGTTGCCCAGATCGGTAAGGGCATGTGGGCCATGCCAGACCTGATGGCGGGTATGCTGGAAGCCAAGATTGGCCACCCGAAAGCCGGTGCCAATACCGCCTGGGTTCCGTCACCGACTGCGGCAACTCTGCACGCCATTCACTACCACAAGGTGGATGTTGCTGCGGTTCAGAAAGAGCTGGCAAGCCGCGCCCGCGCCAGCCTGGACGACATTCTGACCGTTCCGGTCATGAAAGATCCGTCCGCGCTGTCCGAGCAGGAGATCCAGGAAGAGCTGGATAACAACGCCCAGGGCATCCTCGGCTACGTTGTTCGCTGGATCGACCAGGGTGTTGGTTGCTCCAAGGTGCCCGATATTAACGATATCGGTCTGATGGAGGACCGCGCGACCCTGCGGATCTCTTCTCAGCTGCTGACCAACTGGATCTACCACGGAATTTGCACGGAAGAGCAGGTCATTGAGACCATGAAGCGTATGGCTGAGGTTGTTGACCGCCAGAACGCCGGCGATCCGCTGTACCGTAATATGGCTCCGAACTTTGATGACAGCATTGCCTTCCAGGCAGCTGTGGATCTGGTTCTGAAGGGTCGTGAGCAGCCGAACGGTTACACCGAGCCGCTGTTGCACACCTACCGCCAGAAAGCGAAGGAGAAGTTTGGGCAGTAAGTTCCCAAGCTGATCAAAAAAAACCCCGCACGGCAAAGCCGTCCGGGGTTTTTTATTGAGAAAATACCAACCAAACACCACAAAGTGATAATCAGCACGAACCAACACAAGCCAGACCCCCCATGGCGCGGCCTGCGTGACTGCTGAGGCGAACTCTTCCTCTGGTCAAGGCAGTATTAATCGTGGGCTAGAGCAGTCCGCTTTTTCGAAGATGTCAGAAGATTGTTGGCTCCGGGGCAGGGTCGCGCAGCGGTGGTGCTCTTCTTCCGGAAAAAGAACTCGCTTCGCTCAGACACCTTTTTCCTGCAGAAGAGCACCACCACTCCACGCCCCTCGGGCAATGGAGTTAACTCTTATAAAAAAAGGCTTGTTGTGCTCAGCTTTGCAGGAAAGCCCCGCCACTCCATGCTTATCGGGCAGCGGGGGCGTCTCGGTGTGCATCAAATTGGGTTAGTAGCTCACTCGTCCTTATGCAGCACGTTTGCTGCATAAAGCGTGTTCTGGAGCAGCGTAGCGATCGTCATGGGGCCAACACCACCTGGTACCGGCGTAATGAACGCAGCCCGTTCGCAGGCGACATCAAATTCCACATCGCCCCGCAATTTGCCGTCTTCCATCCGGTTGATTCCCACGTCAATGACCGTCGCGCCGGGCTTGATCCATTCGCCTTTGATCAGCCCGGGTTTGCCGACGGCGGCAATAACGATATCTGCCTCACGGACAAACTTGTCCAGATTGCCGGTAAACCGATGGGCGACCGTTGTAGTGGCACCCTTGAGCAGCAACTCCATGGACATGGGCCGGCCAACGATGTTGGAGGCGCCGATAATCACAGCGTGCTGGCCCTTATAAGGCGTGCCAATGTGATCGAGCAGCGTGATAATGCCTCGGGGCGTGCATGGGCGCAGGGCGGGTTTGCGCTGGACCAGGCGGCCGATGTTGAAGGGGTGAAAACCATCCACATCCTTGTCCGGGCGGATGCGTAACAGGATAGGGTCAGCGTCCAGATGGGCTGGCAGTGGCAGCTGAACGAGGATGCCGTCTACTGCCGGGTTGTCGTTCAGTTCGTCAACCAGTGCTTCCAAGGCCTCCTGCGTGGTATCCGCAGGCAGGTCATAGGATAGGGAATGGATCCCTGCATCCTCGCACGCCTTGCGCTTGTTGCCGACGTAGACTTCCGATGCGGGGTCGTTGCCGACCAGTACCACCGCCAGCCCGGGGGCGCGCAGGCCTTGCTGGCGCCGGGCGTCGACTCCGGCAGCGACCTGCTGACGGATGCCCGCGGCGATCTCTTTTCCATTAATGAGTTCTGCGGTCATTG
>CAYMQO010000412.1:0-2340 GCA_964392405.1 uncultured Marinobacter sp. | reverse complement strand
TATTTCGCCACCAGCGGACGCAGGATGGGTACCAGTTCAAGGGCGTTGGCGTTATTGACGGCGATAACCCGGGTGACGAGCTGCTCACTGGGCACCTGCTCAAAGCGGCTCAGGTCTTCCGCATTCTGCTTCGCATCCACCTGCTGGATGACCTTGATCACCTCTTCCCCGGGGATGGCGGTGAAACCGTGAACCTGCAACACCGCAAGGAACAGATCGTAGATCTCGTCCTTGTTCATTGGCGCGCTGGAAAGCACGGTCACCTTGCCCTTGACCCGTGGATCCACCACAAAACTGTAGCCCGTGATGTCCGCCACCTGGGTCACAAAGGCGCGGATATCCGCATCCTTGAGATTGAGTCGCCAGGTGCCTTCGCCGGAATCCTGGGCCATGGCGGTCAATGGCAGCAACAGGGCCAGTAGCAGGGCCCGCATGAGAGGTGAGTTGAGCTTAATCATGCAACGATCGCATCCTGTATCGATGAAGCCCTGCGGGCCGTGAACCTTCCTTATCAATGCCGTACGGCACTCACGATGTCGGCATCGCTGTGTTCCGGAAACGCAGCAATTCCGCAATACTGGCGGCCTTAATCCGGCAGCGCCCAGGTAACGGTGAAGCGCGCACCGTCCCGTTCAATTTCTACCTGCAACTGACCTTCCGAGCGAATGTTGGCGAACAGTTGCCGGTCCTGCTCAAGATCACCCAGTGCATAGCCATTGATGGCGGTAATAACATCGCCCTGCCTCAGGCTGGCTGCCTTCAGCATGGCGTTAGAGCCGTCAAACACATAGCCCTGGGAGCCGCCATCGTCCACCGGCCTTAGCCCAAATGCAAGTAACGCGTTCGCACCTTCGCTATCCAGTCTTGCCTCGGCCTGGGCAATGAAATCCTCGTCAGACCCGCCGGTATCGGCTGGCTCTTCGAAGGCCAGCGAGCCGGCGGAATCACTGTCGTCAAAAGTGAGCGATTCGTAGGCTCCCTGGCGCCGGATCAGTATACGCCCGGGCTCGACCTCTACAAGTTCCGCATTACCCGGCAGGACATCACCCACCCGATAATGGGCAGTGACGTTACCCCCGCTTGTCACTATAGCACCCGAGTTCTCAGGCCGCTCCGCCACCATGACCCCTTCGAGGGTCAGTCGCAGACGGGTCGCCGGAGCGCTCTGGCGCACAGCGTCGGCAACCGGCTGATCGCCTGCGGCCCGGCCAAACATCTCGTAGCTTGCCAACGGCGCAGTGATCGACGACCGCTCGCCCGATATTATGCTGCCCGGCTGGTACAGCGACGCTACCGGTTTTTCGCCCCACAAGACGAACCACGTCAGCCAGGCCAGCGCGACCCCCAGATAAAGGGTGACGCCAATCAACAGCAGGTTAGCGAGCCAGCGGGGTATCCACTCAGGAACCCTGGCCCCTCGAGCCCGGGCCATCACAAGCGTCCTCCCGGCAATACCGGCTGCTGAACCTGAAAAATCACATCCCCCGGCCGGGCAGAGCCAGGCCAGGACTGACCGGCAAGATCGACCAGGCGTTTATACACACGGATGCCCAGCATGCCGTTCAGATCCAGGGTCGCATCGGCGGCGGGCTCCGCAACGCCCTGCTCACTGACCCGTAACAGAAAGCCGTTAGCGGATTCCGTCAAGGTAGCCTGCATGGGCGCGATGACGGCGCTCTGGCGCTGCCCGCCCATGGGCCAGCTCACGTTTCCACCGGGCCAACGGGCCAGCCCGGTTGCGCTGTCCAGCTTCTGGTCGGCGATGGAAAGGTGTAACCGGTCAATAATCACATCGCCTTCCAGTATGGCGCCGCCGCTCTGCCGGATGACGTCGGCAAACTCCGGAACATGCAATCGCCCCGACAGGTCTGCCATCACCGAGTCCGGCCAGCCCAGCATCAGGTCCCCTTCCACCAGGGAGGCCCGGGTTTCGAGCCGCACAGCGGCCGGCTGGCGCAAGGCCATAATGTCCGGCCATGCCAGAGTCCAGCCGGCGCGGATCGGCCGACGCTGCACTTCCACCAGCGCTGCCCCGTTCCAGAGCGTGCCTGAGACTTGCCTTACCGACAGATCCGGCGGCAGTGTCACATGCCCTTCCGCCCGTGCCCAGACCCATCCGGCCGGCAGCCAGGCCAGCAACGCGGCGAGATAGACTAGCACCAGCAGCGCCATCAACAGGAAAACCTTGATGGGCCGGACAAAAGGTCGGGGTGAGGAATCAGCCATGCTCATCCATGTACGGTAGTAATACCTGTTTCCAAATTATGGCAGTAACCTGCGACGACTTTGTAACAACGTTTAACAGGTTGCTTGCCAACCGTCGCATTGTACGTGAACTGC
>CAYMQO010000411.1:0-2348 GCA_964392405.1 uncultured Marinobacter sp. | reverse complement strand
GAGCGTATTCGTCAGGAGGTGGCGGATATCCTGAAGCGGTTTGGTTCAGGTTCGGGGCATGTGTTCAACCTTGGGCATGGTATTACTCCGGGGGTGGATCCGGAGCATGCGGGGGCGTTTATTGAGGCGGTGGTTGAGTTGAGTGGGGAGTATCACCAGCAGGACTCTTAGCCTGCCCTGGTCAACCCAGCCTGCAAGGTTGGGTGCCGGGGGCGTCAAGCCGATAACCTTTTTCCAGACGGCCTTTCGGTGGTGTTGTCTGGATCACTAGCCTGAAAGGTTTGGTGCCTGGGCCACCGGGCAGAGAACACTTTTCCAGACACGCCGTAGATCCGTCCCTGGAGGCTCTTCAAAAACGTCCCTGTTTTTGAAGGTCCGGAAAAGTGTTCTCAGCCCGATGTCCTTCCGAGCGCTGCGATCTCTTTGATTGCTTAGTAGATACAGAAGTGCCTGCGGTTTATAGTCGGGTGACGACAATAATGGCCGTGGAGTATCAAAGAAATGGCCCAGAAAAATCCCGAGAAACGCAGATTTCAGCGTATTCAGTTCGATGCCCCCTGCGAACTATACTGGCAGGACGATGTTCAGACCGCAGAGGTCCTGGATATCTCATTGAAAGGCGTGCTGGTCAGTCGCCCACCCGGCTGGGCTGCATCCGAAGGCGAACCCTGCGAATTAACCGTTCACCTTAACAATCACGAGAGTGCCATTGTGATGGCGGTCGTCCTTAGACATATCGAGCGTGATCGGCTGGGTTTCAAGATCGAATATATTGACCTGGAAAGCGCCGGTCATCTGAAGCGCTTGGTGGAGTTGAACCTCGGAGACGCAGAACTTCTTGAGAGAGAACTCTCTCAACTAATCGATTAAGCAGCGCTATCTCCATTCTTTCTAGGGTGTCGGGCTGAGAACCTTTTCCCGGACCGTCGGCAGCCAGGGATGGCTGCCGTCGAGCCCTACATGGATGTACTTGCGGGCGTGTCCGGGAAAAGGTTATCGGCTTGACGCCCAGGCACCACGCCGATCAGGCTGCTAGTGCAGTTGCAGTTGCAGTTGCAGTTGCAGTTGCAGTTGCAGTTGCAGTTGCAGTTGGCTGTCACGCTGGCTGATCAGGGCCAGAGCCCATCAAAGTTCCTCCAGCGCCGACAAAGCCTCACTGAGCTTCGTCACCGGAATCACCTTCATCCCCTCAACCGCCTTGCGGGGCGCATTGGCCTTGGGTACCAGCGCCCGGGTGAAGCCGTGCTTGGCGGCTTCATAGATACGCTCCTGCCCGGACGGAACCGGGCGAATCTCGCCGGACAGACCGACCTCACCGAAAATCACCAGATCCTGGGGCAGGGCCCGGTCGCGGAACGACGACACAATAGCCGCCAGCAGCGCCAGATCAGCGCTTGTCTCCGTCACCTTCACCCCGCCTACCACGTTCACAAACACATCCTGATCCGCCACATGCATACCACCATGCCGGTGCAGAACTGCCAACAGCATCGCCAGGCGGTTCTGGTCCGTACCGACGGCGACCCGCCTGGGATAACTGCCCTGGGCCATATCCACCAACGCCTGAATCTCCACAAGCATGGGGCGGGTGCCTTCCCAGATCACCATCACCACACTGCCGGGGGCGGCTTCCTCCCCGCGGTTCAGAAAGATTGCGCTAGGGTTCCGGACCTCCTTCAGGCCCTGCTCCAGCATCGCGAACACGCCAAGCTCATTCACGGCACCGAAGCGGTTCTTGATGCCCCGCAGGGTGCGATAGCGGCTGTCGCTGGAGCCTTCCAGCAATATGGAGCAGTCGATCATATGCTCCAGCACCTTGGGACCGGCCAGACTGCCGTCTTTGGTGACATGGCCCACCAGCAACAGGATGGTACCGGTCTGCTTGGCGAACCGGGTCAGAAAAGCGGCGCTCTCGCGCACCTGGGACACCGAGCCAGGGGCGGACTCGATATCGGCTACGTGCATGACCTGGATACTGTCGATCACCAGAATGCGGGGCTTTTCCGTTTCAGCTACCTGCAGCAACCGCTCGACGGAGGTTTCAGAGAGGATCTTCAGATCGCCGGTCGGCAGTCCCAGCCGCCGCGCACGCATGGCGACCTGTTGCAGGGACTCCTCACCGGTCACGTAAAGGGCAGGGTGATTGGCTGCCAGCTGGCAGACGGCCTGTAACAGCAGCGTACTTTTGCCGGCACCGGGATGGCCCCCCATGAGTACGGCGGAACCTTCAACCAGGCCGCCGCCCAGCACCCGATCAAACTCCTGCATGCCGGTGCTGATGCGGGGCTGTTCAGTCAGGCTGACGTCATCCAGAGTGCGGATTTCGGAAAGGGTGCCGGCGTAGCCCT
>CAYMQO010000410.1:2068-2367 GCA_964392405.1 uncultured Marinobacter sp. | reverse complement strand
GAATACCGTTTTCATCCTTGTTCTTCTTGATATCGATGCCGTCGGGGTTGTTGGAACCCACTTCGTGCAGCGCCAGTATATGCAGTACCACCAGGCCCAGCAGAACAATCGGCAGAGCGACGACGTGCAGCGCAAAGAAACGGTTCAGGGTAATACCCGAGATCAGGTAGTCACCCCGGATCCACAACGCAAGGTCATCACCAATTACCGGAATGGCACCGAACAGGTTAACGATAACCTGCGCGCCCCAGTAGGACATCTGGCCCCACGGCAGCAGATAGCCCATAAAGGCCTCGGCC
>CAYMQO010000410.1:0-2058 GCA_964392405.1 uncultured Marinobacter sp. | reverse complement strand
TCATGTACACCTCGAAGGGGATGATCCACGTGCTCAGCACCAGATAGAACAGCATGCCGAAGAACCAGATCAGCTCCCTGGGCTTCTGATAAGAGCCATACATCAGACCGCGGAACATGTGGAGGTAAACCACAACAAAGAATGCGGAAGCACCCGTGGAGTGCAGGTAGCGCAGCAACCAGCCCCACTGTACATCGCGCATAATGTATTCAACAGATGCAAACGCACCCTCCCCTGAGGGGTTATAGCTCATGGTCAGCCAGATACCGGTAATTAACTGGTTTACCAGTACCAGCATCGCCAGGGAGCCAAAGAAATACCAGACGTTAAAGTTCTTCGGCGCGTAGTACTTGCCCAGGTGCTTGTTCCACGCGTCGACAATTGGCAGGCGCTCATCAACCCAGTTAATCAGCTTGTTCATTACGCGGCCCCCTCTGGATCCAGACCAACGGTCAGGGTGTTTTCATCGTCAAAACGGTGGGGCGGAATTTCCAGGTTGGTGGGCGCGGGCTGGTTAGGATACACCCGGCCGGCCAGGTCATACCGGGAACCGTGGCATGCACAATAATAGCCGCCCAGCCAGTTCTCACCCAGATCCGCTGGCGCCACCTCCGGCCGATACTGCGGGGAACAGCCCAGATGAGTACAGATGCCTACCAGCACAGCAAACTCTTCGTTGATGGAGCGCAGCTCACCGGTAACGTATTCCGGCTGTGCGGCATCTTCCGAGAGTGGATCCTTGACGCGGTCATCCATGTCGCGGATGCGCTGGATCATTTCGTCGGTGCGGCGGACAACCCATACCGGCTTACCCCGCCATTCAACAGTCATCTGCTGACCCGGCTCGAGCTTGCTGACATTGACGGTGACCGGTGCCCCGGCTGCCTCCGCTTTGGCACTGGGGTTCCAGGATGCCACAAACGGAACAGCTGCACCGACGACGCCGATACCTCCAACTACCGACGTCGCACCGATCAGAAATCGGCGTCGGCCCTGGCTAACGTCGCCATTGTTCATTATGGTTTTCTCCCATCAGGCAATGTGATGAACGCCCCCGAGGGCCGCGTGCACATTGAAAAGGACTTCTCAACCCGAAAATTATAAGCGCACAAATGGTAATGAAATTACGGCCTGCTGACAAGCCGTGAACCCGCTCACAGACGAGAAAGCCGGGCACTTGCGTGATCTGAATCAAAGCATTTCAAACATAAAAAAACCCGGCACGGAGCCGGGTTTTTGCACGCCATCCGGAATCCGGATTAACGCTTGGAGTACTGCGGACGCTTACGTGCCTTGCGCAGACCCACTTTCTTCCGCTCAACCTGACGGGCATCACGGGTGACGAAGCCAGCCTTGCGAAGGGCCGGACGCAGTGTTTCGTCATAGTCCATCAGTGCACGGGTCAGGCCATGGCGAATCGCCCCGGCCTGGCCGCTGGTGCCACCACCAGCAACGGTGATCTTGATATCAAAACGATCGGTTGATTCCGCCAGAACCAGGGGCTGACGAACGATCATGCGCAGGGTCTCGCGACCGAAGAACTGCTCGATAGAGCGTCCGTTGATCGTGATGTTACCGCTTCCCGGCTTGATAAAGACGCGAGCCGTGGAGTTTTTGCGGCGACCAGTACCGTAATTTTGTGTTACAGACATATCCGCCTTCCGTTAGATGTCGAGTTCTTTGGGCTGCTGGGCTGCATGAGGATGCTCAGCACCGGCATAGACTTTCAGCTTCTTGAACATGGCGCGACCGAGGGGACCCTTCGGCAGCATGCCCTTGACCGATTTCTGGATCACCTGCTCAGGAGCCTTGTCGATCAGCTTCTCGAAGGTGATGGACTTGAGACCACCAGGAAAGCCGGTATGGCTATAGTAGATCTTGTCACTTGCCTTTTTGCCGGTCACCCGGACCTGGCTCGCATTAATGACCACGATGTAGTCGCCAGTGTCGACGTGAGGGGTGTACTCAGGCTTATGCTTGCCCCGCAGACGACGGGCGATTTCGGTTGACAGACGACCCAGCGTCTTGCCGGCTGCGTCTACAACGTACCAGTCACGT
>CAYMQO010000409.1:0-2370 GCA_964392405.1 uncultured Marinobacter sp. | reverse complement strand
TGGTGAACCCAGGTGGTGAGCTTTTCCAGGCGCATGTCCATAGTGTTGATGCCTTCTGGTCAGATTGAACGGTATCTGGCCCACGAACGAATCATTGCTGTACGTCTCGCTCCATGGAACGCTGAGTATACCTGTGCAACAAGACTATGGAACCATTGGCATAGCGCGTTAACAAGGCTCTCTCAGGTGTGTAAACTAGCGACGATTTACCGGGCATGTGCCCCATCACGCCGATCATCAACAGGATCCCGATCCGGTGCCACAAGATCAATATGCCAGCGCCACTGGCGCAAAACAGTCTGTTGTCCGGGTTCGCCCGATTTCGCGGGTTGCGGTGCTGGCGAGTCTCGGCCTGTCACCACTGGCCGGCTCTGCGCTGGCGGAGCCCCCGAGCGCTGCCGCCCTGGACTGGCGGCCACGGGCCGAACTGCCGGCGGAGGTGCGTGACCAGCTACCGCGCTTCTGCGACGGCGGCTACCTGCAGCCCATGTCAGCAACCGCTGCCGGCGCCGGGACGTCGGGCGGGCCGGTGAATGCGAGCGCCCTGTCAGCCCGTTATGAGATGGACACCCGACTGCTGTTGCAAGGTGACGTTCAGCTGGAGCAGGCTGGCATGGCGATGACGGGTGAGCAGGCGGTATACGATCAGGTCAGCGGGCAGGTGGATATTACCGGACCCCTGACCAGCCGCAATGCCGGTATGCTGCTGACCGGCGATCAGGCCCGTTATGATGTGAATTCCGGATTTTTCTCCATCGATGACGCGACCTTTCTTTTCCATCAGTCGGAAATGCGGGGGCTGGCCGCGCAGATTCGCCGCCCTGAAAACCACATCATCGAGATCGACCAGGGTTACCTCACCACCTGCGCCCCGGCCCGCAACGACTGGTCCCTGGTGGCATCGGAGATACGCCTGAACCAGGAAGAGGGCTTTGGTACCGCCAGTAATATCCGTCTTCAGGTAAAGGATGTGCCGGTGTTCTACTGGCCCTGGGCAAGCTTTCCCATTGATGACCGCCGCAAGACCGGCTTTCTGTACCCGACCTTCGGTTCGTCCAATGCAGGCAGCGGCTTCTATCTGTCGACGCCGTATTACCTCAACCTGGCTCCCCATTACGACGCCACCCTCAACCCCCAGTATATCCACGGCAGGGGGCTGTTTAATGAGGTGGAAGGCCGCTATCTCAGTGAGCTTGGGGAATCCATCCTGCAAGTCGGCTTTATCGATGACGACAGTGAGTACCGCCGGGAATTCCCGGGGGAGTCCGGCAAGCGCTGGGGCCTGGATTTTGAAACCCGGGCAAACTTCGGTGGCGGCTGGAGTGGTTACGTGGACTATTCGGCTGTCTCGGACGATGACTATCTCAGCGATCTGAACCAGACCCTGGACATTGGTAATGCGACCCACCTGGAGCGTCGTGGCGGTGTTCGCTATCAGGACCAGTGGCAGCTGTTCGAGGCCTACCTGGCAGGCTATCAGACGGTTACCGACACGGTCGCCGACCGGGATATCCCCTATGACCAGTTGCCGGAGATACTCTACGGTGCCATGGTGCCAGTGGGCCCGTTTGAGGTTGGTATTGACAGCCAGTACACCTGGTTCGACCGGGATAACGACGGGCTCACCGGACTCGACCGGGCGGTAGGCCAGCGTACCCGGGCAGTGCCCGAAGTGGCGCTCCCGCTGAGGACCATCTGGGGCTACTCCCGTCCATCGTTCAGCGTTGACCAGACCTGGTATGAGCTGGACGACTATGAGCTGGGCAGCGGGTCATTCGACCGGACGGTACCCATTGTCGAGTGGGACAATGGTATCTACCTGGACCGCCAGGTCAGCCTGTTCGGGCGCCAGTTCAATCAGTCGCTGGAGCCGCGGCTGTACTACGCGTGGTCCGATGCCGAAGAAGATCAGAACTACATTCCCAACTTTGACGCTGGCCTGCGGTCGTTCCGCTTTGACAACCTGTTCCAGCCCAACCGGTTTGTCGGCGGCGACCGGATCGGCGACACCAACAAGACGGTGGTGGCCCTGACCAGCCGCTTCAATGATATGGTAACCGGGGTAGAAAGCGCGCGACTCAGTATCGGGCAGGTCTATTACCACGACGACCGGGAAGTCAGCCTTTTCGGCCGGGGCGCGGAGACCCGCAGTGAGTCGCCCTACGCGGGCGAAGCCGTGTTCCGGCCTACGGACACCTTCGACATCCGGATATCCGGCCTCTGGGATCCGCAGGAGAACCACACGCAGGAAGGCCGCAGCGTGCTGGCCTATCACTCACCGGACTACCGGTATCTGGTGAGCGCCGGCCATACCTATACCCGTGGCACGACCCCGGACAACGGCTTTGAGCAGATGGATGTGGGCGCCAT
>CAYMQO010000408.1:0-2373 GCA_964392405.1 uncultured Marinobacter sp. | reverse complement strand
TTCATAATGTCTGACCAGATTGACAGTAACAGACATCCGTGTCTCAAAGACCGACTTCCTGCCATGAATGGAAACTCTTGAGCGACCCGTCGCCAGATCCGCCCGATCATAAACCGACCTGTACTATTAAAAGGAGACCGGCGTCTTCCTTTTTCTCAACAGGGTGTTACGCTTTGTTAAAGCATTAACGATTGCTGTAACGACGTTTAAAAATGCCAGGGAATACCTGTAGATATCCGCGCAGTGTAAACAAAAGCTACGGTCTTAGTCGAGTTTAATAGCCGTTCCGGAGACTTATGAAAACCAGACCTTCACTTTCGCTGGCACCGGGCGATCACCAGCAGCCCCGACACCTGCGGGACCTGTTGGCGAAAGCCAGGCTCCACGAACGCGCGGAGCAGCGCATACTGAAGGCCATCCCCGAAACGCTGGCTAACGGCGTGCGCTTTGTCAACTATCACGAGGGCGAACTGGTGCTGCAATGTGATAACGCCACCCAGGCCAGCCAGATACGCTACCAGCAACGGGACATCATGGCGAAACTGCGGAAAGACGAGACGTTCGCGTTCGTCTGGAAACTGAACATCAAAGTCCAGCCACGACATTATACGCTGAAAAAACCCGCCGAACCAATGAGACTCAGCAAAGAAAACGCCCGGCTCCTCCAGGAAGAGGCCGGGCACACGAAGGATAAAGCACTACGCGAGGTTCTCGAAAAACTCGCCAGTCACGCTAGCGACCGGCCAGACTGAGGATCCCTTCCTCAGGCCGGCACTGCCAGCACAGGCTTCATGTAAGAGATGGGAGCTGTGGCTTCGTCGTCGAAAGTCACCACTTCCCAGGCATCCTCTTCAGCCCGCAGTTTACGCAACAGCTTGTTGTTCAGATCATGGCCTGACTTCACGCCACGGAATTCGCCAATCAGGCTGTTTCCGAGCAGGTACAGGTCGCCGATCGCATCAAGAACCTTGTGCTTGACGAACTCGTCGTCGTAGCGAAGGCCGTCTTCGTTCAGAATCTTGTAGTCGTCTACCACGATGGCGTTATCAACGCTGCCACCCAGAGCCAGGTTCATGGCCCGCAGCTTCTCAATATCCCGCATGAAACCGAAAGTACGGGCGCGGCTGACTTCCTTCACAAAGGAAGTGCTGGAGAAATCCACGGTTGCGGTCTGAGCCCGCCCCTTGAACACCGGGTGATCGAAATCGATGCCGAAGCTGACTTTAAAACCTTCAAACGGCAGGAAGGTGGCTTTCTTGTCGCCCTCTTCCACGGTTACTTCACGCTTGATACGAATAAAGCGCTTGGCCGCATCCTGTTCCGCAATACCCGCTGACTGCAGCAGGAACACGAAAGGTCCGGCACTGCCGTCCATAATGGGCACTTCAGCAGCGCTGAGTTCCACATAACAGTTGTCGATTCCCAGGCCAGCCATGGCCGAAAGCAGATGCTCAATCGTTGCAACCCGGACGCCGTCCTTGACCAGCGTTGTCGACAGCATGGTTTCGCCTACGTTTTCCGCACAAGCGAGTATCTCAACCACGGGGTCAAGGTCGGTACGGCGGAAAACAATGCCCGTATCCACCGGTGCGGACTTCAGGGTGAGATACACTTTCTCACCGGAATGAAGGCCGACACCTGTGGCACGGATTGTGTTTTTAAGCGTCCGTTGTTTGATCATCGGTACATATATCCGTCACAAAAGAACGATATCATCAAGCGAAAAACTGCGCGGATGATACCAGAGGGCAAAAGTGAATACCATTTAATCAATGGTTACGTAACGTAACTGCCACGTCTTTTGCCGTTCATGTATTTCTGCCACAGGGCGGACCGTAGCCCGCACCCTGCACAGGATTGCAACAGATTATCAGTCCGCCTGACGACGAAGGAATGCGGGAATATCGAGATAATCGACATCCTGCTCGTCATCACGCCCCTGATCCACTGCCACATTGCCCTGAGAAACAGCCCGCCGCCTCAGAACCGCCGGCCGGTCAAGCTGATTATAGTCGGTGGTACCGTCCAGTGTACGGGTATTGTCGACCACCTTGGTCGGCTTTTCCCGCTCGCCGCCCAGGCCGGTAGCAACCACGGTCACTTTCAGCTCATCGGTCATTTCCGGATCGATTACCGTACCGACCACAACGGTGGCGGAATCAGAGGCGAACTCCCGTACGATATCGCCCACCTCGGAGAATTCGCCCAGGTTGAGGTCCATACCGGCCGTAATGTTGACCAGAATGCCTTTCGCCCCCTGCAGGTTAACGTCTTCAAGCAGCGGACTGCGTACAGCTGCTTCTGCCGCTTCCCGTGCTCGGTTTTCGCCGGTCGCGCGGGCGGTACCCATCATTGCCATGCCCATTTCCGACA
>CAYMQO010000407.1:0-2393 GCA_964392405.1 uncultured Marinobacter sp. | reverse complement strand
TCCCGGCATGACAGACACTCCCTGCGGCGACGCACCTGATCGCCCTCGGCCACCAGCCGTGAGTCGATAACCTTGGTATCGGCTTCACCACAGAAAGGACAATGCATAAACGGGCACTCCGAAAGAACAGGGCCGCCGGATCATCCGGCGGCCGGGGCGAACGGCGTCAGTCAGTCCGCATAGACCGGGAACCGGGCGCAGATCGCTTCAACCTGGCCCCGAACACGATCGATGGTCGCTTCGTCTTCCAGGTTATCGAGCACATCGCAGATCCAGCCGGCCAGTTCGCGGCACTCGTTTTCACCAAAACCACGGGTCGTCACCGCTGGTGTACCGATGCGCAGACCGGACGTGACGAACGGGGAACGCGGGTCGTTGGGAACGGCATTCTTGTTGACGGTAATGTGCGCGCGACCCAGGGCAGCGTCCGCATCCTTACCGGTGATGTCCTGTTTGATCAGGCTGACCAGGAACAGATGGTTCACGGTGCCGCCGGAAACTACGTCATAACCCCGGTCGATAAATACCTGCGCCATGGCGCTGGCATTCTTGACCACCTGCTGCTGATAGGCCTTGAACTCGTCACTCATGGCCTCTTTGAAGCACACGGCCTTCGCAGCAATCACGTGCATCAGCGGTCCACCCTGGCCACCGGGGAATACCGCGGAGTTCAGCTTCTTCTGCAGGTCTTCATCATCGCAGGCTAGAATCAGGCCGCCACGGGGGCCACGCAGGGTCTTGTGGGTGGTGGTGGTAACCACGTGGGCATGAGGCACCGGGTCGGGGTAGACGCCAGCGGCGACCAGCCCGGCCACGTGGGCCATGTCCACGAACAGATAGGCGCCAACCTTGTCAGCGATCTCACGGAAGCGGGCAAAATCCAGCTCCTGGGAATAGGCGGAGAAGCCGGCAATGATCATCTTCGGCTTGTGTTCGACCGCCATTGCCTCAACTTCGTCGTAATCAATCAGACCGGTGTTGTCATCAATGCCGTACTGTACAGCGTTGTAGATTTTGCCAGAGAAGTTTACAGAAGCACCGTGGGTCAGGTGACCACCGTGGGCCAGGCTCATGCCCAGCACCGTGTCGCCGGGCTTGAGCAGGGCCATGAAGACCGCCGAGTTGGCCTGGGAACCAGAGTGAGGCTGGACGTTGGCATAAGCCGCACCGAACAGCTCTTTGGCACGGTTGATGGCCAGATCTTCAGCGATATCAACGAACTCACAGCCGCCGTAGTAACGCTTGCCGGGGTAACCTTCGGCATACTTGTTGGTCAGCACGGTACCCTGGGCTTCCATCACCCGGGGGCTGGTGTAGTTTTCGGACGCGATCAGTTCGATGTGCGCTTCCTGGCGCTTCTCTTCCGCCTGGATGGCGTTCCACAGTTCATCATCGTAACCGGCGATTTTCATATCACGTTTAAACATGGAAGTGCTGCCCTTGTCAGTATGGCCGAGCCCGGGTGTGTGTTTTTCGCCCGGAACCCCTTAAAATTGGGCCGCTATTCTACCCCGAAAGCGGGTAGGAAATCATCCTCTATACCGTCCGCAGATACCGGCACCCGGCCTGTTTCGATCCGTCTCAATTGCTATCGGTATGCGGTTTCGATACCTTACGAAGTTCTGTAATCCAGCAGGTCGACGCTGACCTGCCAGACGTTTTTCTGCCACGGAATCCACGGACGAACACGGAAGGAAATCGGAAGAACAACGTAGCGTTCGACCACAAGAATTCATTCGTTATGACGCCCGCGAGTAATAACCGGTTTAAAGGATAAGGCTCAGTCGCTTTTACCGTTGGATTCCGGAGCCCGGTCCGCTGATCCTTCTTCCTGCTCGCGGATTCCGTGCACAACTGCCAATTCAGAAATTTTAGAGAGGACACAGCCAGTATGGCTCAATACGTTTATACCATGAACCGCGTGGGCAAGGTGGTACCGCCCAAGCGTGAGATTCTCAAGGATATTTCCCTGAGCTTTTTCCCCGGTGCCAAGATTGGCGTACTGGGCCTGAACGGCGCTGGTAAGTCTACCCTCCTCCGTATCATGGCCGGCGTGGATCAGGACTATATCGGTGAAGCCCGCCCCCAGCCGGGGATCAAGGTCGGCTATCTGCCCCAGGAGCCGGAACTGGACGAAACCAAGACCGTCCGGGAAATCGTCGACGAAGCCGTGGCCCATGTTCACGACGCCCTGGCTGAACTGGACAAGGTCTATGCGGCCTATGCCGAGCCGGATGCGGACTTTGACGAACTGGCCAAGCGCCAGGGCGAACTCGAAGCCATTGTCCAGGCAACCGATGGCCACGACATCGCACGCAAAATGGAAGTGGCCGCCGACGCTCTGCGCCTTCCGCCCTGGGATCAGCCGGTGAACGTATTGTCTGGTGGTGAGC
>CAYMQO010000406.1:0-2404 GCA_964392405.1 uncultured Marinobacter sp. | reverse complement strand
ACCGGACCTGATCAATCAGATCGCCGTAACCGGCGGCTTCCATCTGGTCCAGGGGGATAAAAGCCATTGCAGCCGAGTTCATGCAATAGCGCAGACCGGTGGGCTCTGGGCCATCGTTAAAGACATGCCCCAGATGGGAATCTGCATAACGGCTGCGTATCTCCGTGCGCTTCATCCACAACTTGTTGTCTTCGTGCTCGACCACCGTATCCGAAGCGATGGGCCGTGTAAAGCTAGGCCAACCGGTACCGGAATCGAACAGGTCCCGGGAGGAGAACAGGGGTTCGCCGGAGACGATATCCACATACAGCCCCGGCTCCTTGTTATCCCAGTATTCATTTTTAAAGGCGCGCTCGGTGCCATCGCCACGGGCCACCTTGTATTGCAGGTCTGTCAGCCGGCTTCGGAGAGTTTCCTCGTCGGGCACCTGAAAACGTTCCGGATCAAAAGCCGACCCCGTAACCACGCGTTTCAGTGCCGGCGCTTCAGTGGACTTCTGGCCATTCGCCACAGCGCCATTTTGAGAAAAGTTCAGTGTCTGCTCGTCAGATGTGTGACCTGATGGGTTTTCAACTTGCTGGAACGGGGCCTGAGCAGCAGAAACGGCCCAGAATGTGAGTGCCGCCGTTGCCACCAGTGCCAATTGCCCTTTTCGTGCTCTGCGTCTTTCCAATACATACCTCCCTGACTTCCAAAGAACATTCGTTGCAAGTAGTTGAACGTGGCAACGACCTGCTTAATGATTTGACAGGGACAATCATGGATAGTTCCACGCGGATGAAAATAATCCGCCAATGGAACCAGACGTGGAGAGGAATTCTACGGTCGCCGTTACTCCCGGGCTTGGGAGGCCCAGGAGCATGGAGTCAAGGGTTGCCGGCGTGGGGCACTGCTACGCGTGCCGTGTAGAGTGTTGCTTCATTAGCCTGCTTCCGGCGTTTGGCCGCCGAGTCCGGGGCACAGCACATCAGGAGCGTGCGGCCATCAGTGCCACCGAGCATACAGGCGAACACCCCCTGCCCTTCCGGCGCAGGAATTTCATCTGTAATCTCACCGCCTTCAGCCACCCGGATGCACCGCTGGTTAAACGCATCAGCGATCCAGATCTGGCCTTCCGCATCCAGGGCGCAGCCATCGGGGCCGACACTGAGCTGTTTCAGCATATCGGCACGGGGTCCGGCCGCTGGCCGGGGGCCAAACTCTGCCCAGTCCCGCCGGTCATAGAGCTCCCCGTCGTCTGCGATGGTAAATGCAGTCATACGGTTGCCGAAGGTTTCGCCCACCACCAGGGTCTTCTGGTCTGGCGTGATCACCATGCCGTTGGGGAAGTACAGGTCCTCTGCCGCAACGCTGAGATTGCCCTGCGGATCGATCCGCATCAGCTTTGCCGGCTTCAGGTCATCGCCTTCCATCAGGTCAAAGCCGAAGTTGCCCACCCAGGTGTTACCGTCATTGGCCACCACCAGATCATTCACATGGCCGGTGGCGTGTCCGGACAGATCGGCATAGACACTGGTTCCACCCTCGGGTGAGCGACGCATGACTTTACGATCCACCATGGACACCCAGAGCAGTGAACCGTCTGGCAACCAGCCCAGGCCGGAAGATTGTTCCGGCGCGTCCAGGACCTTTTCCATAAGGCCCTCAGGCGTAACTGTAAACACACCGTAGCGGTAGAAGTCCGACACCCACCACCGATCATCCCGCCAGCGGGGTCCCTCGAAGAAGCTGCCACCATCTGTCAGAAGATTTAATTCAGCCATGGTCCGTCCCCTTAAAGAGTGCCCGTCAGACGCTTGCGAATGATGCTCTCGGCTTCTGTCATGATGCGGGTGATCAGCTCTTCGCACGACGGAACGTCATGGATCAGACCCGCCACCATGCCGCAACTCCAGGCCGCCTCATCCATCTTGCCTTCGTGGAGGACCATCTTGCCCTTGGCGCCGGTGACCAGATGGCGGATGTCATCAATGGTGGTGTCGGCGCCTTTTTCATGCTCGATGCGAAGAATTTCGTCCACCGCTGCGTTCTTCAGTACCCGCTCGGTATTGCGCAGCGGCCGCATGACCAGGCGGGTCTGCAGCTCATCCGCTTCGACAATGGTTTGCTTGACGCGGTCGTGGACCGGGGCTTCTTTGGTGGCCAGGAAGCGCGTGCCCATATTCATGCCATCCGCGCCCAGGGCCATGGCCGCTACCAGACTGCGGCCGTCCGCCATGCCGCCAGACGCTACAAAAGGAATATCCAGCTCTTCCGCCGCCCGGGGCAGCAGGATGAAGTTGGGAATATCATCCTCGCCTGGGTGACCACCACACTCGAAGCCATCCACGCTGACCGCATCACAGCCAATCTTTTGGGCCTTCAGGGAATGACGGACCGACGTGCATTTATGGATCACCTTGAT
>CAYMQO010000405.1:0-2408 GCA_964392405.1 uncultured Marinobacter sp. | reverse complement strand
TGGAAAAGACCTTTGTTCAGGGCATGCTGCAGTATCAGTTCCTGTTTGAAGATGGGGGTGACATCGATGATAACTACGACGATGGCATTCTGTACTATAGCGTAGGTATGGGCTTTAATTTCTGATGTCGTAGAGCCATTCAGGAAGGAAGCCATGAAACTGAACAACGTCGTGGAGTTCGCCATCCGGCCCTTGTTGCTGATAATGCTGCTGGGGGCCGGGCTTGCCGGCTGTAACACTATGGAAGGCTTTGGCCGGGATGTTGAGTCGGCTGGCGAGAAAATCGAAGAAGAGGCAAGCTGATTAGCTTGTGGGGCTGTCCCGGGCACTGCCCGGGGCACGACCTTTCTGGTTGCGGTTGTTCCGCAGGTCCGGTATGCATGGATCTGCGGAAATCAAATCCAGCCCAGGAGAGCTAACATGCCTTATGTAAGTCAGTACAGTCCCGATGCGCCGGCGCGCGAAGACATCGATCAGTCAACCGGCCCGCTGGTGCTGGAGTTCGGTACCGACTGGTGTGGCCACTGCAAGGCCGCCCAGCCGGGAATCGCAGAAGCGTTTGAATCTCACCCGGACACGCCCCACCGCAAAATCGAGGATGGCAAGGGCCGCAAGCTCGGTCGCACCTTTGGGGTCAAACTCTGGCCAACCCTGATCTTTTTGAGAGATGGAAAAGAAGTCGACCGGGTTATAAGGCCAACCAGTAGCCCTGAGGTACTGGATGGTCTCAAAAGCATTGTCTAAGCGCGGCGTCGCATGACCACGATTCCGAGCAGTCCCGTGAGTAACAGGGACCAGGTGGCTGCACTATTGCGCGCTCACATCTTTTACACCCGGAATCGTTTCCATCCTTCCAGAGAGCTCGTCCTTTAACAGATCCACACCATGCTGAGGATTGGCGAGCTCGATGAGACTCTGTCTGTCCCGCCGTTTCTGTTCCGTATCAACGCCCATTTGCTCATCCCGACGCTGAATAAGCTCCGGGTCTACCTCGCCATCGCGATTAAACGACCAGGCCAGCTCCGGCTCGCCGAGCGGCAGGCTGTCGCCTTCGGAATGTCCGGTTCCGGTGCGCCAGAAGTGCCAGGTTTTACCATAGCTGTTGATCTTGCTTTCCATCAGCTCTTTTTCCGCAAAATCCGGCAACCCGGGGGCAATCAGCTGACCGGAAAGAATTTCGTAATTGTGAGGATGCCAGTACTGCTTTTCCTCCTCTGGCAGGGATTCAAATAGTCGCTCAGAGATGATGTATTCGACCCCGTTAAGGTTCGCTTCGGCCGTGTTGGCGTCAAACAGCACGCATTGGGCAAAGTTTTCGTTTACCTGCTTACAGAAGTGATGCGCTTCCATCTGATGGCCAGGATCGTGCCGGGCAGGGTGGAAGCCCACGAGGTAGACATTCATGGGATCCAGCGGTGCATCTGTCTGCAGAACCGCAGAGCCGGCCTCCAGCACCCTCGTTTTCGTCGACTCCGACTGTCCTGGTGGGGTTGTGTTGGGGCCGATCGTTGAGGTGCAGGCAGTGGTGAACATAACTGAGGCGAAAAGGACCGAACGAAGCGGGGTGGAGGCTGGCATTGATGATGGTCTCCCAAGATGCTGTCCATAGAACCTTCTCCCGCAGTATGGTCCACGCCTGCTTCTCTCGCGAGGTTCGAGACGAGTCCATGAGCTGTTATTGCCCAGAACCGGGATTTCGCACTGCTCTGCTCTTTCAAGAGTCTGCTGTAGCTTGAGAATTTGGTGCGCGCGGGGCGGTAGCGTGACTAGTGACCCCTGTTCGACGGTTAAAGACGGTCTACGGGACTTACCATGCCCCGTTCATGCAAACCGACAACGTGCGTATAGATCTGCGTTGTTTCAATTGAGGCGTGGCCCAGGATCTCCTGAATAGCACGAAGATCCGTACCCTGCCGAAGTAGCTCAGTCGCGAAAGAATGCCTGAACGTATGGCACGACACCCGCTTAGGGATAAACGCCTTCTGACTTGCGCGCTTGACCGACCGTTGAAGCTGACGTTCATGTATATGGTGTCGGCGCTCCGTACCGCTGCGGGGGTCAGTGGAATAAGTCTGAGCAGGAAACAGATACTGCCACCCAAGCTCGAAAGGCGCATTCGGGTACTTTCTGGCCAGTGCGTCCGGTAGATAGACACTGCCGTATCCGGCCTGAAGATCACATCGATGAAGCTCCGTAACCCATCGTACCTGCTCGGCCAGCGCACTTTGCACCCGTTCCGGCAACAACGTTCTGCGAGCCTTTCCCCCTTTGGCTTCCTGCACCCAAAGAGCCTGATTGTCGATGTCAACGTCCTTGATCCGCAGCCGAACGACTTCCATGACCCGCAGTCCACAGCCATACATCATCTGAACCATCAAACGATGAGTGCCATCAAGATGTAAAAGCAC
>CAYMQO010000404.1:0-2416 GCA_964392405.1 uncultured Marinobacter sp. | reverse complement strand
CACCCGCCTAGAATACGGCACCCCTTTATTCTGGGGCGGGGTGCTATTGCCTGAAATCTGGCTTCTGTCTTATTTCTGGCCGGCCTCGAAACCGGCAGCCGGATCTGTACCACCTGTGTCCAGCTTCTGTTCTGCCAACTCCTTGCTTCCCGCAGCGCGGATACGCCTGTCGGAGGCTGTTTAAACCGTAGGGAGAAAACATGCGTCACTACGAAATCGTATTCATGGTGCACCCCGATCAGAGCGAGCAGGTGCCCGCCATGATCGAGCGTTACACCGGCCTCATCACTGATGACGGCGGCAAGATTCATCGGCTTGAGGATTGGGGTCGTCGCCACCTGGCTTACCCGATCAACAAGATCCACAAGGCTCACTACGTGCTGATGAACGTTGAATGTTCACAGACAGCACTGGACGAGCTGGCTCACAACTTCCGTTTCAACGATGCGATCATCCGTGATCTGGTGATCCGTCGTGATGGTCCGGACACTGACATGTCTCCGATGAAGGCGGCAGAGTCCCGGGAAGATCGTCGCTCTGACGACCGTCCGCGTCGCAACACTGAAAGCAGTGAGCGTCGTCCGGCCCGGTCCCAGGACGAAGAAGAGTAATCACCCCATCCGGAGTTGAGGAGTTAATCAATGGCTCGTTTTTTCAGACGTCGTAAGTTCTGTCGCTTCACGGCAGAAGGTGTCAAAGAGATCGATTACAAGGATCTGGACACCCTGAAAGGCTACATCACAGAAACCGGCAAGATCGTGCCCAGCCGTATCACCGGCACCAAGGCCCGTTATCAGCGTCAGCTGGCGACCGCCATCAAGCGCGCTCGTTACCTGGCCCTGTTGCCGTACTCGGACAGTCACGACAACTAAGATCGTACAGGACCCGGGACCATGCGTGCACTGGCACAGTATGTAATGCGCGGTCCCCTGCAGGCGGGCGGTGTTGCCGCCCTGGCAACAGCCATACCCTATCTGTCATGGATAGGCGCGGCGGTTGTCGGCCTGGTCGTCCTGCGGCTGGGGACGGCTCAGGGGCTCAGTATTGCGCTGTGGGCGTTGTTACCAGCCCTTGGCTGGGCCTGGATCGGCAATGAGCCGACCGTAATATCAGTGTTACTGCTGGTATTTCTGATGACCGCAGTACTTCGCCGTACTGCCTCCTGGGAAAAGAGCCTGCTGGCAGGCTCCGGCCTCGGACTGGTTATCGGGCTGGCGTTGCCGTTGTTTTTTCCAGGCACGTTTCAGCAGGTAACCGAAGCGTTCATGGGGCTGTACCAGTGGGCGTATCCGGATGCGGCGCAGGAGCTCGGGGAAAACTTCGAGCCCGTCATGCGCAGCGTCGCAGAAGGCATTATGCCGGGATCGTCGCTGGCCATGGCGGTGGCGGTCGCCATACTGGCGAGGTATTGGCAGGCCGCGTTGTACAACAGGGGCGGCTTTCGTCGTGAGTTCCACGACTTGCGCCTGTCCCGTGGTGCAGCGGCGCTCTGTGTGCTGGTACTGCTGGTGGCTCCGGTGATCGGTATCAACCCGATCCTGCTGGGGTGGGTCGGGGGTCTGCCCCTGCTGGTGGCCGGAATCGCGCTGGTACACGGCGTGGTCGGTCGCAAGGGCGCCAGTAACCTGTGGCTGGTGGTGTTTTACGCCCTGCTTGTGGTCCAGAGTTTTACGATCAGTTTGTTGTTGATGTTGTTCGCAATTGTAGATAGCTGGCTGGATTTCCGGGGCCGAATCAAGCCTTCCGGACCGGCTGAATAAAGCACGAAGAGGTTAACGAGATGGAAGTTATTCTGCTCGAAAAAGTGGCAAACCTGGGTTCCCTGGGTGACAAGGTCAAGGTCAAGTCCGGTTATGGCCGGAACTTCCTGGTACCGTACGGCAAGGCTGTTCCTGCGACTGCCGACAACCTGAAGGCGTTCGAAGAGCGTCGTGCAGAGCTGGAGAAGGCCGCTGCTGACAAGCTGGCTGACGCCCAGTCCCGTGCGGAAGCGCTGGAAGGTCAGTCCATCACCATCAGCTCCAAGGCCGGTGATGAGGGCAGGCTGTTTGGTTCTATCGGCGTTCGCGACATCGCCGACGCCGTGACTGCCGCCGGCACCGAAGTCGAGAAGAGCGAAGTACGTCTGCCGGAAGGCCCGATCCGGGCTGTCGGCGAGTACGAAATCGAGCTTCAGCTGCACACCGACGTGACCGTTAACATTCAGCTGGCTGTAGTGGCTGACTGAAGCTGACTGTCATGGGGTAGGAACCGGCGGGCGCACTCCCAGGTTCGCCGTGTTCCCGTTTTTACAGGCCCGGTCTGCTCAGGCAGCTTCCGGGCCTGTCTGTTTCTGGTATCCTTGAACTGCCCTGTTCGCCAGGTGAGTCCGAGCCGGCCAGGGCAACCCCATTCGTATTCCGGTATCCGAGAAAGT
>CAYMQO010000403.1:0-2422 GCA_964392405.1 uncultured Marinobacter sp. | reverse complement strand
TTCGTTCGGGAAGGCACCCCCGCCCGCCCGTTCCGCCCGCACATCCCCCCCCCCACAAACCCACCAGGCTAAAAAAACAACCACACCCAAGAAGCCAAACGAACAACCCAGCCATTTGCCCATTCCCAAACCCACTGCTAGTTTTCAGACAGCAAACAGCGATTTCCAGCTCCGGACGCAACCAGAGCGCCGCGGATGACTCAGCGACCGACCACCGGTCAGGGAAAACCAAATGGCGGAAACGGTTACCGAACTCCTGGCCCGGGACTGGGCCACCGGCTTCTTTATCATCGCCACCCTGAGCCTGTGCGCCTTTATGGTAGGTGCATCCAGCCTCCTCGGTGGACGCAGCCAGGGTGTCAGCAAAACTCTGCCGTTCGAGTCTGGCATTGTCGGCACCGGTAATGCCCGTCAGCGATTCTCCGTCAAATTCTACCTGGTCGCGATGCTGTTCGTGATCTTCGATCTGGAAGCGGTATTCCTGTTTGCCTGGGCCATCGTCATTCCCGATGTGGGATGGACCGGCTTCTGGGGAGCTGCTGTGTTTATCTTCATTTTACTGGCCGGCCTGCTATACGACAGCCGAACCGGTGCGCTGGACTGGGCGCCGGAAGCATCGGAGCGCAGGCCGATCGACTGAACACCAGACAACCGCAAGCACTTATAACGCCTGACCCTGGCGTAACCGGTGCTTATGGAGGCATCATGGCCTACACCCTGACCCGGGCAGAAGCACAACCGGACGGCGACCGCCGCTATCCCACCCGAGACCGGGAGACCGCAGAGGACCCGATCAGGCGTCAGCTTGAACGTAATGTGTTCACCGGCAAGCTCAACGAAGTCCTTCACAACGCCGTGAACTGGGGCCGCAAGAACTCCCTCTGGCCGTACAACTTCGGTCTGTCCTGCTGCTACGTGGAGATGACCACCGCGTTTACCTCGCCCCACGATATTGCCCGCTTCGGGTCTGAAGTCATCCGTGCATCCCCCCGACAGGCCGACTTTATTGTTATTGCCGGGACCTGTTTTATCAAAATGGCGCCGGTAATCCAGCAACTGTACGACCAGATGCTGGAACCCAAGTGGGTGATTTCCATGGGGTCCTGCGCTAACTCCGGTGGTATGTACGACATCTACTCCGTGGTGCAGGGGGTCGACAAGTTTCTGCCCGTGGACGTCTACATACCCGGCTGTCCGCCACGACCAGAGGCGTTCCTGCAGGGTTTGCAGCTATTGCAGGACTCCATTCAGGAAGAACGCCGCCCGCTTTCCTGGGTGGTGGGGGACCAGGGCGTCTACCGGGCGCAGATGCCTTCACAGCGGGAAAAGTGGCGTGACCAGCGCATCCAGGCGACCGAGTTGCGAACCCCCGACAAGCTCTGAGCCCTTGCCCACCGATAACAGGAGCCGCTCAGCAGTATGACGACCGTCAGCACCGACAACCCGCCAGCGAAAACCAGCCACGGTCACCTGCTGGATGAGTTTCGTGATCAGGTGGTTTCCGTTCAGGCCACCCTGACGGGCATGCCGGTATTCTGGGTGCGTCGTGAGAGTCTGGTGGACATTCTCAGGCATCTGAAAGAGGTGCCCGAGCCGTTCAATCTACTGTACGACCTGTCCGCCGTGGACGAGCGCCTGCGCAGTCACCGGAAACACCTGCCGCCGGCGGACTTTACGGTTTTCTACCACCTGCTCTCCGTCGGCCGCAACGAAGACCTGCTGCTCAAGGTCGCGCTGGATGAGTCTGACCTGTCGGTGCCAACGGTGACCGGAGTGTTTGCCAATGCCAGCTGGTACGAGCGGGAAGTGTGGGATTTGTTCGGTATCCGGTTCGAGGGCCATCCCAACCTGAGGCGGCTGCTGATGCCGCCGACCTGGCAGGGCCATCCCTTGCGTAAGGACTACCCGGCGCGGGCCACCGAGTTCGACCCCTATACCCTGACCGTGGACGGTCAGGCGCTGGAGCAGGAAGCCCTGCGGTTCGAACCGGAAGACTGGGGCATGAAGCGGGAGCGCAAGGGCGCCGAGTTCATGTTCCTCAACCTGGGCCCCAACCACCCGTCGGCCCACGGCGCTTTTCGCATTGTGTTACAGCTCGACGGCGAGGAGATTATCGACTGCGTGCCCGACATCGGCTATCACCACCGGGGCGCCGAGAAAATGGCAGAGCGCCAGTCGTGGCACAGCTTTATTCCCTACACGGATCGCATCGACTACACCGGCGGGGTGATGAATAACCTGCCCTATGTGCTGGCCGCAGAGAAACTGGCGGGCATCAACGTGCCAGACCGGGTGAAAACCATCCGCGTGATGATGGCGGAAATTTTTCGCATCACCAGCCACCTGTTATTTCTGGGCACCTACCTGCAGGACCTGGGTGCCATGTCGCCGGTGTTCTACACCTTCAGTGACCGCCAGCGGG
>CAYMQO010000402.1:0-2423 GCA_964392405.1 uncultured Marinobacter sp. | reverse complement strand
GCAATTCCGTCATGGCTTCGTTCATGCCTTCGAGCGCATTACGGCCGAGGGACGGGTCGGAGGAATGACCAGATTGCCCCTCAAACAGCAGCCGCTCCATCATGATGCCCTTGTGCATACGAATGGGCCGCAGCTCGGTAGGCTCGCCGATCACCGCATAGCGGGCTTTCGGGTAGCCCGCCTCCGCCAGGGCCCGGGCCCCGCTCATGGAACTTTCCTCGTCCGCCGTCGCCAGCAGGATCAGTGGCTGCTTCAGGGGCTGCTGCACGGCCTCTCGCGCGGCTTCGATGGCCAGTGCAAAGAAGCCTTTCATATCGCAGGTGCCAAGGCCGAACAGACGATTGTCCCGCTCGGTCAGGGTGAACGGATCACTCTGCCAGCGCTTGTCGTCGTAGGGCACGGTGTCGGTATGTCCGGACAGGACCAGTCCGCCCGGACCGGAACCCAGGGTTGCCACCAGATTGAATTTGCCGGGTACGCCGGGCACCGGCAGGACTTCGTTGCGAAAGCCCAGCGCACCGAGCCATTCCGCCAGCCGGTTTACCACGGCCTCATTGCTGTGGTCCCACTGTGCCGAAGCACTGCTGATGGACGGGATGGCCACCAGCTGGGCAAGCATGGTGCGGACGTCCGGGGGCCCCTGGCTGGGATCGAACGACGACGGCTGGGTCTGGGTGCTCATGGGCCGGCTCCTGTAGATTAGCAAAGGTATGACGGGGCTAGGGTGCTGCGCGCTGGCCCCGACGCCATACGGCCAGCTCATCCACCGCCCGGCGCGCCATGGGATACGCCACTTCGCCGCCCTCGACGGGGCGCGCGACTTCTACCTGCCGCTCATCAACGCGAGTCAGACGACCATCTACCTGGCGGCCGTTACTCAGCGTAACCCGGACCCTGTGCCCAAGCCAGTCCGCCGCCTGATCCGGGTGAATAGTCTGCCAGCCGGCGATCACCGGCGCCGGCTGCTGAATCACCACCGGCTCCAGCGCTTCTTCTGGCACCTCCGGCGCAACCGGGTCAATGGGACTCAGGTAAATATCCGGTATCTCAGCACCATTGTAGGTGACCTGAAACGGCGAGCCAGCCGGACTGGCGGGGTTTTCGGCATCGATGATGCTGAGCACCGGCAGGCCAGCGTGATCGGACCCCGGCGCCATCGTGACCGTCAGCTCGCCACCTTCGGTCAGCCACTGACGGTACAGGGCCATCAACTGGGCCGAAGCTTCCAGCCCGCGACTTTCCAGACCTTCCCGGAATGACGTCATGACCAGATCCGCCCAGGCGGCGGGTGGCAGGCCGGTCTCCCGGGCGCAATAGGCGGCGACCCGGCGCATCAGCCCACCGTCCCGGAGGGTAACCTGCACGGATTTCGCAGCCGGCATAAAGCTGGTGCCGTCGCCATCCAGCCGCAACCGGGCTCCTTCCCAGAATATTTCCAGGCCTCCGGCATCCCGGGTGTGGAGGTCCAGCCTTACCCCGCCCGAGCTCTGGCGCAGCTGCGCATCACCGGCCAGATCGCTGATGCCCATACGGATCAGATCGCCGGTACCCAGTTGCTGCCGTGTATCCGGAGCACAGACCGGCATGAACAGCGGTCGCGGCGAGCTGTCATCAGCGTCCGTTACCCAGTTACGCAGCATGGCGGTATCCAGCGGCAGGCGCCATCCGCTTGCGTCCAGCCGCCAGCTGCGAGGCAGGTCATGATCGGAGTGCAGGCTTTTCAGCAACGCGACCGGCGAGCCGGACCTGAAGTACAGATGCTGGATGACCAGCGGCTGGGTCAGCCGGAAGGACTGGTAACGGGTGTCCTCCAGCGTCAGCTCGCCGTTGACCGCCGAACCGATGCGGCCCCGCTCCAGCACACCTTCTGCGGAAAGCGAACGGCGCAGTTCCGACAGGGTCTGGTCCGCATACCACCAGACCGCCCCTTTATAGCTGCCCCAGGCCACCAGGGCCAGGATAACAATCAGCGACATCAGTTTTCTCAAGGCTTCCTCTCCCTGTAATGCTCACGCTGCAATACGTATCCGCCCCTGAGGCCTGTTCAGGCTGGTATCCTGGCTGCGTTCAGGCCGATGGTGTGGCCGTTCAGTTCCGGGAAATCAGGGTACCGACGCCTTCGTCGGTAAATATCTCCAGAAGGGTGGCGTGGGCGACCCGGCCATCAATAATATGCGCGGTCCGCACGCCGTTCTCCACCGCGCTCAGGGCGCAGCGGATTTTGGGTAACATACCGCCATGAATCGTGCCATCCGCGATCAGATCGTTAACCTGGGCGGCGGTCAGCCCCGTCAGCACCCGGCCTTCCTTGCTCTTCAGGCCGGAAACGTTCGTCAGCAGAATCAGCTTCTCAGCCCGTACCGCCTCAGCCACCTTGCCGGCCACCAGATCGGCATTGATGTTGTAGGAAGCCCCGTCGGCAC
>CAYMQO010000401.1:0-2432 GCA_964392405.1 uncultured Marinobacter sp. | reverse complement strand
CAAAAAAACGCCGGTACCAGTCTTCACAACCGCCGCCCGGGCCACCGTGAATCACGATCACCGGCATACCTTCCGGGTTGCCGGATTCCTCCAGATAAAGCTCATGGGGCGGTTCAACCGCCAGACGGTGGCGGGCGTAGGGTTCGATTTCGGGGTAGAGGTTGAACACGGCGAACTCCTTTTAGGTATCTGAAGGAGTCTAGCCAATAAACGGGCCTCGCGAACAGCTTCACCCGGTGCTCAGGAGCTTGCGCCTGCGCCTTTCCTCAGGACCATCTAAAGCGCTAAGGACATATTCGCATTCTATCTATTTTCTTCGCGCCTGGTTCGCCCAAATCACGCGATAATGCTCAACCCCATCAAGGTAGCGCCTGGACCTGTAAAGCAGGCTGACAAATGCAGCCAGGATCAGTCCGACCAGGGCTGTCAGCATCATTCCCCAGTAACCTTTCAGAAACAGCATACTGAACGCAAACGCGAGCAACAGAATATAAACGTAGCTCTGCCAAACCAGAAACCGCTGGCAGACCGACCACCCCCTGGACAGAAAAAATGTCGGGGTCGTCAGTAAGAGCACCATCACAACCAGAAATCCAAGTTCCAGGAACATCAGGGTTTGCTCACCGACCCACCCAGCCACCAGCCTGGAATAGGTTATTACGGTGATTCCGACACAAAACACCATCAATATGACAGCGGCCAGCATATGCCACATGCCCACCGGGAACATCTGGTATTCAGGCGTCTCCTTTTCCAGCGGTGCTTTGTGGTTTCGTTGCATCGCTATTCCTCAGAAACGATCGCCACCGCTATTGTGCCCAACACGCCACTAGTAGCACTTCCGGTGAAGCTCAAGCCTGCTCCGATGGAATCCTTGATCTGGCGGAGTGTCGTTGCCCGGATAGCTTCGTTCGAAAACCGACGCTCAATCTTCCCGGCCCGCTCCATCGCTTTTAAGGTCCGGTTAGAAATTCCTGGGGCGTTGGAGCGCGCAATTTCCCGGGACAAGCGCCGGCGCTCTTGCCGACTCAGCCCTTTGAGTGCCTGGCGGGTAGTTATGCCTTGAGCATTGAGCAATTTCACACCCTTTACCGTTAGCAAGCCGGCTGCCGAGGCACCGGCAAGCGAAATCACGTCCAGAGCCAGCGACGCATTCTGATACCACTCTTCACTATCTAACTCGTCGTTCAAGTGGGGCGCGCTCACCTCATTTCGCGTCCTCAGCAGACTGTTTCCACATTGAAGCGAACTGGCGGCAGCAGCCCCATAGGCCATGACCGAAAACACTGCGGATCCTCCGCCACTAAACGGTATAGCCGCGCTCGAGGTAAATACAACAAACCAGGCAATTGCAGCTGCACCGCATGAGACAAATGCTCCCACTGACTCAGCAATAAGGCGACTCTCCCGCGGGCCGTTCTTAACCTCTGCAACGTAGTTAACGGCCGAAAAGTGAGAGGGAGTTTCCCGCAGCACTACCCGAACGGGCCTGAAGTGGCAAACGTACTCAAAATCCCGCAGAGTGACAGATGTTCCCCACTCATCGACAAATACCACACCGGCACCAGTCAGTTCAGGATCACTGTCAATTGCGTCAAAAAGCTTCTTTTGGTCGAGGGTATAGGCCAGGCGGGCTTTCAGTTGCCGTTGGGCATAAGTATTTTCAAACGGTAAGCGCGTAGCTTCCATTACACCATCCTTAGTGTCTGATCAGTTGTTACCATGGACCGCCATCAATTAGCAGCCAACGCGATTTTAGGCCAAACAATTTAATGGAAGCAAGGCCTGACACCCAGCTCAGGCAGAGCCGGACTATCAGGCTGTTGCTCTATTCAGTGGGATGCAAATGTCGGGACTGGTTGTGAGCGCTGGCCACCAGATCCACCAGAACCGTCACACCTGACCTCTTGTGATTCTGGTGGATTCCGATGGCCAAAAACGTCAGGACTTCTTGCCAGCCCGCTTACGGTCGTTCTCGGTCAGCAGCTTTTTGCGCAGACGGATCGACTTGGGGGTGACTTCTACCAGCTCATCGTCTTCGATGAACTCCAGGGCCTGTTCAAGGGTGAACTTGATAGGCGGTACCAGGCCGATGACTTCATCCTTGCCGGAGGCACGCATGTTGTCGAGCTTCTTGGCCTTGGTGGGGTTGATGACGATGTCGTTGTCGCGGCTGTGGATGCCGCAGAGCTGGCCTTCGTAGATTTCCTGACCCGGGTCCAGGAACAGCTTGCCGCGGGCCTGGAGGGTTTCCAGGGAATAGGTCATCGCGGTGCCTTTCGCCATGGAGATCAGCACGCCGTTCTGCCGGCCACTCATGGCGCCTTCTTTCAGCGGACCATAGTGGCTGAAGGTGGACGTCAGGATTCCGGTGCCGGAGGTCATGGTCAGGAAGGTATTACGAAAACCGATCAGACCCCGGGCTGGAATGG
>CAYMQO010000400.1:0-2443 GCA_964392405.1 uncultured Marinobacter sp. | reverse complement strand
TGCCTGAAAGACCACGGGCTCTTCCTGTTGCACACGATTGGCAAGAACGAACGCGCGCCCCAGTCCGATCCCTGGATGGACAAATACATCTTCCCCAATGGCGAGCTGCCATCCATCGGGCAGATTGGCGATGCCGTAGACAATCTGTTTGTGGTGGAAGATCTGCATAACTTCGGCGCCGATTACGACCGGACCCTGATGGCCTGGTATCGCAACTTCGAAGCGGCCTGGCCTCAGTTTGCCGATAGTCTGGGCGAGCGTTTTTTCCGTATGTGGCGGTTCTACCTGCTTGCCTGCGCCGGAGCCTTCCGTGCCCGGGACCTGCAACTCTGGCAATGGGTATTGTCCAAGGGCGGTCCGGAGGGCGTTTATCCCCGCATAACCTGATCCACTGACGTCAGGCTGGATTAGCCATGGTTTGAACTGCCCTGTGGAATTGCCCGTTGCCCTGTGCCACTCTGTGCGGCTTTTAGCGCAGGCGTCCGGCACCACCGGGCCGCGCCTTCTTTTATGCCAGCCTTTGAGGAGTCACCATGGTCGCAGTCGGGCAGGTCGGTCGGGTAGAGATGCGGGAGTTCCTGTTCCAGATGTTCGACGTGCTGGATGTGGGCTCGCTTGTGGCCTGGCCCCGGTATCGGCAGCATTCTGAAGCATCGCTGCAGGCGATTGTTGAAACCTTTGCCCGCCTTGCCAGCGGCCGTAACGGGCCTGGAAGGGAACCGGCAGATGTTCTGGCGCAAGCCTCTGGAGATGTGGTGCCGGAACCCATCCTGACTCTCGGCAACGGACTCTATCAGGCGGACGGTCAGCAGAGCAGGTTATTCCGAACCCGGTCAGAGGACACGCTCGGGCAGGGTATGCACGCAATTCTTACGGTCTGGCAAGCCCTGCGTCACGCCGTGACGGCAATGGAGCCGGACCGGTTGAACGCACCTGAGGCCGCGGACCTTCGCGACCGGCTGCTTAATGCCAAGGCTTGCTGCGAAGCGGGTCTGGCCATGGCATTGCAGGGCGCATTGCTGACGGACTCCGTCGACAACCACCCGGATGAGGCCCAGCGTCAGAACAGTCAGCGGCTGCTGGCGTTTCTGGAGCCGGTTCTGGCGTGGTGGCCGTTGCAGGCTGCCTGGCAGGCATCGGTCTCCCTTGGCCAGGACACCGTACGGATGCCGGACCCGGCGCTCGTCAGCGATCACGCCCGGGAATTCCTGGGGCAGCGGGTCTGGGCCCATCAAAGCCATGGCCTGCAGCTCTTCCTGCAGACTCTCCAGGGAGATCTCGAGGCCGCCGCCACGGAAGATACCCGGCAGTGGGCGCTGTCCCTCAGTGAAACCTTGCAGCACGCTGTTAAGGTGACGCAAACCCTGGGCAGAGAGCTGCAGACCGGGTCGTCCCAGCGGGTCCTCGCCAATGCTGGGCGTTATCTGCACCTGTTCGGAGAAATCGTTGCCGGCTGGATGTGGCTTCGACAGGCCAACGCCGCGGCGGCCATGCTGTCAGACCCGTCCCCCGAAGCCCGGGCTTTCGCGGCAGGCAAATTGCAGGCGGCCCGTTACTTCTTCCATCGTACGCTACCGGCGGTCGCTCAGGACCTGGTACTGCTGCAGAATCAGGACGCGACCAGCTTCGATATGCAGGCAGCCTGGTACTGAACGGCGGCTACCACTCAGGCAAAGATTCCGATAAGGATCACGCCCAGTATGATCCGGTAAGCGACAAACGGCATCATGCCAATCCGCTTGATAAACGCCAGAAAGTAGTGGATGCACAGATAGGCTGAGATCCCCGATAACGCGACACCTGCAGCCATGGCACCCCACTGAATGGGCTCAGAGGTTTCGATCAGGGATTTGATTTGCAGGCCGCTGGCCAGCACGATTACCGGTATGGACAGCAGGAACGAAAAGCGGGAAGCCGCTTCGCGGTTCATGCCCATGAACAGGGCAGCGGTAATGGTAATGCCGGAGCGCGACGTGCCCGGAAACAGCGCCAGCGCCTGGGCGCAGCCAATAACCAGCACATCTTTCCAGTTAATCTGCGCTTCGGTGCGGGTGCCACGATGCCGAAGGTCCGCCCATGCCAGTAAAATCCCGAACACGATCAGTCCCGCTGCCAGGTACAGAGGCGAGCGCAGCGATGTCTCAATCACGTCCTTGAACGCAAGGCCAGTAAGGCCCACCGGAATGGTGCCGAGCAGTACCGCCCAGGCTAACCGGCCATCTTCATCAGGCTGGCGGGTGTGCAGGGATCGGAACCAGCTACCGGTCATGGCGATCAGGTCGCGACGGAAGTAAAGTACTACGGCCATCAGACTGCCGAGGTGAAGGGCGACATCGAATGCCAGTCCCTGGTCTTCCCAGTCGGTAAGCACCGGAACCAGAATCAGGTGGGCAGATGACGAGACCGGGAGAAACTCTGAAATCCCCTGTACCAGGGCAAGGGT
>CAYMQO010000399.1:0-2453 GCA_964392405.1 uncultured Marinobacter sp. | reverse complement strand
TGAACGCGTTCCTGGGCACCATTCAGGGCTCGGTGGGCGAAACCTCGACCCTGGCCGTTGGCATCGGTGGTCTGGCGCTGGTGTTTATGAAAATCGCTTCCTGGCGGATTGTCGGCGGCGTTATGGTCGGCATGATCGCCACCACGCTGCTATTCAATGTGATCGGCTCTGAAACAAATCCGTTCTTTGCGGTCGGGCCTCACTGGCATCTGGTCATGGGCGGCTTTGCGTTCGGCATGTTGTTTATGGCCACAGACCCGGTTTCTGCTGCGATGACCAATACCGGCCGCTGGTGTTTCGGCATTATGGTTGGGGTCATGACTGTGCTGATTCGTGTGGTTAACCCGGCCTTCCCGGAGGGGATCATGCTGGCCATTCTGTTCGCCAACCTGTTCGCACCGTTGATGGACCACTACGTGGTTCAGGCCAACATCAAACGGAGGCTTGCCCGTGGCTAAATCCAAAGATTCTGTCGCCAGAACCCTGATGGTGGCTCTGGTCCTGAGTGTGTTTTTCTCAGTGGTCGTTTCCACCGCTGCGGTTATGCTGCGCCCGGCCCAGATTCAGAACCAGAATCTGGATATCAAATCCAACATTCTTGCTGCGGCGGGTATGTTGGTTCCCGGGATGAGCGTTGAGGACATTGAACAGGAATTTGCCCGCTTTGAGGTCCGCCTGGTGGACTTCGAGACCGGTGAGGCAGTTGAGCCGTCGGCGGTGGGTGTAGACGATCCCATGAAGTACGACATGTACAAGGCAGCCTCTGACCCCCAGATGTCGACAAATATTCCCTCCAGAGAGGACATTGCCGGCATCAAGCGTCGTCCGGATGTGGCGAAGATCTATACCCTCCGTGAGAACGACGAGCTGGTCCGGGTTGTGCTGCCGGTCCACGGCTATGGACTCTGGTCAACCTTGTATGGTTTCGTGTCCCTGGAAGGGGACCTGAACACCATCGAAGGTCTTACCTTCTACGCCCATGCCGAGACGCCCGGGCTGGGCGGCGAAGTGGACAACCCTCGCTGGAAGCAGCAGTGGATCGGCAAGGAGCTCTATGGCGACGACATGGGCGAACCGCAGATCCGCCTGGTTAAAGGCGGTGTAAACGCCGATACCCGCGACCGGGAGCATAAGATTGATGCGCTGTCGGGCGCCACCATCACCAGCCGTGGCGTGGAGAACCTCGTCAACTACTGGATGGGTGACAGCGGATTCGCTCCGTTCCTGCAAAAACTTCGTGAAGGGGAGGTCTGATCATGGCCAGTGCTTCAGTCAAGCAGGTTCTCTTCGAACCGATTTTCAGCAATAACCCGATCGCCCTGCAGATTCTCGGTATCTGCTCGGCACTCGCGGTAACCACCAGCCTGTCAGTAACCCTGGTCATGTGCATGGCGGTTACCGCCGTAACGGCCTTCTCCAACCTGGCGGTTTCCCTGGTTCGTACCCAGATTCCCGGCAGCATCCGGATCATTGTGCAGATGACCATCATTGCATCGCTGGTTATCGTGGTAGACCAGATCCTGAAGGCCTATGCCTACGAGATCTCCAAGCAGCTCTCGGTGTTCGTTGGCCTGATCATCACCAACTGTATCGTTATGGGCCGCGCGGAAGGTTTCGCGATGAACAACCCGCCCATGCTCAGCTTCCTGGACGGCGTGGGCAACGGCCTGGGCTATTCCGTGATGCTGATCTTTGTGGCGTTCTTCCGGGAACTGCTCGGTGCAGGCTCACTGTTCGGCATGGCCCTGATGCCCACTGTTAACGACGGTGGCTGGTATGTGCCCAATGGCCTGCTGCTGCTGCCACCCAGTGCGTTCTTTATCATCGGGCTGGCCATCTGGGGCCTGCGGGCGTGGAAGCCGGAGCAGGTGGAAGAGCCTGACTACAAGATGTCCCGCCATACCATCCGGGAGGCGTTCTGATGGAGCACTATATCAGTCTGTTGCTGAAGGCCGTGTTCGTCGAGAACATGGCCCTGGCGTTCTTCCTGGGCATGTGTACGTTCCTGGCGATCTCCAAAAAGATTGAGGCCGCGGTTGGTCTCGGCATCGCCGTCGTGGTGGTGCTGACTGTCACCGTGCCGGTGAACAACCTGCTCTATAACGGCATTCTGCGCGAAGGCGCACTGGCATGGGCCGGTCTGCCCAATGTGGACCTGAGCTTTCTGGGCCTGATCACCTACATCGGTGTTATCGCTGCCATTGTTCAGATCATGGAGATGGTGCTCGACAAATACATTCCGGCGCTTTATGCGGCGCTCGGGGTGTTCCTGCCGCTGATTACGGTGAACTGCGCAATCCTCGGTGCGGCCCTGTTTATGGTTGAACGGGACTACACCTTCGGTGAGAGTGTGGTTTATGGTTTTGGCGCAGGACTGGGCTGGGCGCTGGCCATTGTTGCGCTGGCCGGTATCCGTGAAAAGCTCAAGTACAGTGACGTGCCGCCGGGCCTGC
>CAYMQO010000398.1:0-2456 GCA_964392405.1 uncultured Marinobacter sp. | reverse complement strand
CGCTGAATGCCGCTTTCCGGAATGCCCGCGACAAGCGTCATGAATTCATGACGGTGGAACATCTCCTGCTGGCATTGCTGGACAATGATTCGGCAGTGGGCGTCCTGAAAGCCTGCGGAGCAGATCTGCAACGACTGCAGGATGAACTCACCGAATTTGTAGACTCCACGACACCGCTGATCCCTGGCAGTGACAGTGAGCGTGAGACCCAGCCGACCCTGGGCTTCCAGCGGGTGCTGCAGCGGGCAGTTTTCCACGTGCAGTCCTCTGGTAAAAAAGAGGTCACCGGCGCCAATGTGCTGGTGGCGATCTTCAGCGAGCAGGAAAGCCAGGCGGTGTATCTGCTCAAGAAACAGAATATTGCACGCATAGATGTGGTGAACTTTGTCTCCCACGGCATTTCCCGGGTCCAGGGCGCGGAGGATCAGGATGCCCCGGACGCGGCAGCACAGGAAGAGGCCGCTGAAGAAGGCAGCTCCAACCGGCCGCTGGAAGCCTACGCCACCAACCTGAATGAGCAGGCCCGGCAGGGACGGATTGACCCGCTGATCGGCCGTGAGCATGAGGTTGAGCGGGTGGTCCAGATTCTGGTTCGCCGTCGCAAGAACAATCCCTTGCTGGTGGGTGAGGCCGGCGTTGGCAAGACCGCCATCGCCGAAGGGCTGGCCCGTCGCATTGTGGATGGCCAGGTGCCTGAGATTATTTCCGACGCGGTCGTCTATTCCCTGGATCTGGGCGCACTGCTCGCCGGCACTAAGTATCGCGGTGACTTCGAGAAGCGCCTGAAAGGCCTGCTGGCTGAGCTCAAGAAAGAAAAGCGGGCGATCCTGTTTATTGATGAGATCCACACCATTATCGGCGCGGGCTCTGCGTCGGGTGGCGTGATGGACGCATCCAACCTGCTCAAGCCCATGCTGAGCTCTGGCGAAATCCGCTGCATCGGCTCGACGACCTTCTCGGAATTCCGGGGTATCTTCGAGAAAGACAGCGCGCTGGCCCGTCGTTTCCAGAAAATTGATGTGAATGAGCCCAGCGTTGAGGACACCTATCAGATTCTCAAGGGGCTCAAGCCGCACTTTGAGAAGCACCATGACCTGAAGTACACCGACAAGGCGCTGCGGGTGGCTGCCGAGCTGGCGGATCGTTACATCACGGATCGTCATTTGCCGGACAAGGCCATCGATGTGATCGACGAAGCGGGTGCCCGTCAGCGTCTGCTGCCGGAAGCCAAGCGTCGCAAGGTCATAGGTGTGTCGGCCATTGAAGATGTGGTCGCTACCATCGCCCGGATCCCGCCGAAGAATGTGTCGAGCAGCGACAAGAACCTGCTGCGCAATATGGAGCGGGACCTGAAGATGACCGTCTTCGGCCAGGATACCGCCATCGAGTCGCTGGCCAACGCGATCAAACTGGCCCGGGCCGGTCTCAAGGCACCGGAGAAGCCGGATGGTGCCTTCCTGTTCGCGGGTCCCACCGGTGTCGGTAAAACCGAGGTCACCCGGCAGCTGGCGAAGGTGCTGGGTATCGAGCTGGTGCGCTTCGACATGTCGGAATACATGGAGCGACATACCGTCTCACGCCTGATTGGTGCGCCGCCGGGCTACGTGGGCTTTGACCAGGGCGGTCTGCTGACAGAAGCCGTCAACAAGCATCCGCACTGTGTGCTGTTGCTGGATGAGATCGAGAAGGCGCACCCGGAAGTGTTCAACCTGCTGTTGCAGGTGATGGACCACGGGACCCTGACCGACAACAATGGCCGCAAGGCTGACTTCCGCCATGTGATCCTGGTGATGACAACCAACGCAGGTGCGGAGGATATCAGTCGCCGCTCCATCGGTTTCCAGGAGCAGGACCACAGCACCGACGGTATGGAGGTGATCAACCGGATGTTTACGCCTGAGTTCCGTAACCGGTTGGATTCCATCATTCAGTTTGGCGGTCTGACGCCGGAAACCATTACCCATGTGGTCGACAAGTTCCTGACCGAGCTTCAGGCCCAGCTGGACGAGAAGCACGTTGTCCTGCACGTGGACGACGAAGCCAAGTTGTGGCTCGCCGAGAAAGGGTATGATCCAAAGATGGGTGCCCGCCCCATGGGACGGCTGATCCAGGACAAGATCAAGCGTCCGCTAGCGGAGCAGATTCTGTTTGGAGCATTGTCTGAAAAAGGCGGCGAGGTGAATATCCATCTCAAGGACGACGAGCTGGTATTCGAGTATGAGAACGAGCCGGCGGAAGTGGTCTAGTCACAAGTCTGTGTGACACACTGCAACAAAGAAAGCCCCGCCTCGGCGGGGCTTTCCTGTATGCAGATGTCAGATCGCGACGAACATCGCGCCAGCGGTCTTAACGGGCGCGGTAAACGATGCGGCCCTTGCTCAGGTCGTAGGGAGTGAGCTCAACCTTGACCTTGTCACCGGTGAGGATGCGGATGTAGTTCTTGCGCATCTTGCCGG
>CAYMQO010000397.1:0-2460 GCA_964392405.1 uncultured Marinobacter sp. | reverse complement strand
GCCAGTTCAATGTTCTGGAAGGCCGGCCCATCATTTCCGATGGGTGCGTCTTCACCAAGCGTGGCCTGTTCCGGGGTAACGCCAGAGACCTCACAGCTATTCAGACCCAGCGGGTCTACGTAATCAATCGGGTTTTTAGTGTAGCGATAGGAGCTGAGCCCGCCCTGCAGCCCCAGGGGATCAGGACTCAAGTAACGCCCGCTGTCCGGGCAATAGTCCCGGAACCGGTTCTGCACGATGCCGGTTAGTTCATCCTCGAATTGCCCCGGCAGCCTTAGCGGCTGGTGAATTGGGGTTTCAGCTTGTTCTGCCCGGACCCGGCCCCAAGCATCAGCATTTCCCTGCCACACGAGGTTTCCGGCCTCGGACCACAGGCGCAGGGGCATCATTCGATGATCAAGTTCGTAGTAGAACCGCTCGCCATTGGCGATGGTTAGCAAAGGGGCATCCGTCTGTGGGTCGCGGATGTACCACTGCCACTGCCCTTCCGGGCTCTGCTCCCCCATCAGGACATCATTGTGCCACAGGTAAGTGGTGGTGCCCGCTTCGCTTTTGCGCCAGGCCCGTCGGCCCAGGGCGTCGTAGCCGTAGGTGACGTGCAGGCCGGGCTTTTTGACCTCGATAAGCTGGCCTTCGGCGTCGAACTTTCTGTGCTCTGTGGTCTTGCCGATGACGCGGATTTCGGCCCCCAAGGCGTCGTATTCCCGTTTGTCGGCGTTGGTTTCGATCAGGCGGTCGTGTTCGATTTTGCCGCCTTCGGGGATGCGGTTGCCGCCCAGGTCGTAGTGGTATTGGGTGTCGTTTTCCTTGATGAGCTGGCCCTGCTCATCCCGCTCGTAGTAGGTGTCGCCGGTCTGGCTGTCGATAACGGCTTCCACCCGGGATTCGGCGTCCCAGCGGTAGCGTCTTGTGGCCGGGGTCCGGCCCTGCCATCTTCGTTTGATCAGGCAGCCGTAGCGGTCGTGGATCTGGGTCTGTTTGTTGTCGCCGGCCTGGCGTTCGGTTTCTCTGCCCTGGCGGTCGAGGGTGCGGCGGATGGCCGGTTGGCCGTTGATGTGCAGGCTGGTCCAGTGGCCATGTTTGTCGTACTCGTAGGTGACCTCGGTGCCGTCCGGCAGGGCGATGGCTTCCAGGCGGTTGCCGCTGGCGTAGCGGTAGCCGATGCGGTGCTGGTCCTGGTGGTGGTCGGCGATCTGGCCGTGGTCGGTCCAGGTCCAGCGCAGCCGGCGGTCGGCGCAGGTCGCGTGGCTGCGGCGGCCGTAGTTGTCGTACTGATAGTGGCGGGTGACCGGGGCACGGTCCTTGCCCTGGCTGGTCTGGGTGATGACGCGGCCGCCGTCGTCCCGTTCCAGGGTCTGGACCCAGACGCCCGGGTGTTCCCGGCGGATGATGTCGCCGGCGGCGTTGTAGTGGAAGCGGATGTCCCGGCCGTCCGGGGCGGCGCAGCGGTCGACCTGGCCCCGGGCGTTCCAGCCCAGTTGCCACTGGTTGCCGTCGGCCCGGGTGACGCGGGTCAGGCGCTCTTGCAGGTCGTAGTTGTACTGGACGCTGTGGCCATCGGGGCGGCGGTAGGCGATGGGCCGGGCCAGTTTGCCGTAGTCGTAGTGGTGGGTGTTACCGACGGCGTTGGTGTAGGTGGCGAGCTAGTTATACAAGGTTAGGCAGCAAGGCTCTTCTCTCAAATGGACGTCAGCGAGAGTGGCGGAGCAGAGACGGCAGAAAATTACGCACGCCCCAACCGTCCAAGAAGAAATGAAAAATAAAATATGGAGAACCCAGCTATCAGAATATTAACAGGATCGACATCCAAGAAACCCTCATCCAAGGCAATCAGGGGAGCTGCGCACCCGATTATTACGACGAGTATTAATACTAACTTCCAGCCAGCTCTATTCCTGGAAATATCTCTCAAGAAAAAAACCAACATTCGAAGAATGATAAAATATAGAACCAGTCCAACAGCTATCACTTCTGACCACCTTCCTCTGGAGCGCCTTCAGGACTTACGTCCTTTTACTCAAACCAAATGATTAACCGGACGAAACAATAGGGCACTCGCCTTGGCAATTTAATTTACCATAAAATAATGGCCGCCAAGATACTCGCGGCTGCCCCTACAAAATAGGCCAGAGAAAACGTGATAAGCGCCAAATTTTTATAAAAGCTAAACCCAAAAACTTTAAGAAAACCATAGACCGAAAGGAAAACACCAAAAGGAGCGATGAGAAAAAACAAAATATATTACGCCAATTACCCCGTAATTCATTCCGTGAGCCTGCCACGTTTTAACCAAGAACAGACCATAAGAAAAAAGTGGCTCTCTTCCATTTCGTGTGGAAATCTCGCTCTCTAATAGTTTTCTGAGCCATAATCCCTGACTATCTTTTTGCCAGGCATGGACACCCTTATGAACCCGGAACTGCTGTTCACACAAGCCTTGGGCCTGACACCGCCATGGGC
>CAYMQO010000396.1:0-2462 GCA_964392405.1 uncultured Marinobacter sp. | reverse complement strand
ACCCTCAGGGACCAAGAGGATCTGGCAATGGATGCCACCGAAACCCTGCTCGACGACAGCACTCACACCCACGATCCTGACCGGCCAAAGGCGGAACAGGACGCACCAGAAGGCCCGCGCCACAAACGCCTGGGCATGGTGCTCAACGACCGCTACCGTATTGTCGCGCTGATTGCCTCCGGTGGCATGAGTGACGTCTACAAAGCCGTTGACCAGAACCTTGAGAAAGCCGGCTCCCGGGATTGCCTGGTGGCCATCAAACTGCTGCGCACCAGCCTGACCCGTGATCCGGGTGCCCGTAGCCTGCTGGCCCGGGAAGCGGCCAAATCCAAACGGCTGTCCCATCCCAATATCATCCGTATTCACGACCTTAATCACGACGGTGATAACTGGTTTCTGGTGATGGAACTACTGGAAGGCGAGCCACTGTCGCGGATCGTTCAGCGGGCCAAACCCAACGGGCTGAAGTGGAAAGGTTGCGTTGCCGTGCTGCGGCAGGTGGCGGACGCCCTCGCCTATTCCCACAGCCAGGGCATTGTTCACGCGGACCTGAAACCATCCAACATCTTTTTTACCCGTGAAGGCCGCATCAAATTACTGGATTTTGGCGTTTCACGAGCCCTGCAGGCGCAGCAGCCCGAGGACTACCTGAACCCCCGCGCCGAGGACGAAACCTCCATCTATGGTTACACGCCGGCCTACGCGTCGCCGGAGCTGATGGAGGGCAAGGACCCGTCGCCTCAGGACGATCTTTACGCACTGGCCTGCATCAGCTACGAGCTGCTATCGTCCCGCCACCCCTTCGACCGGCAGAAGCTGAGCCTGGATGAACTGAGCCAGTACAAGCTGAAAAAGCCGCGCAGTATGCCGCTGCGGTTCTGGCGGGTCGTCAAGCGTAACCTGCGGTACGATCCTCGCTACAGCTCGCTGGAGCTGCTTCAGCGTAAAATGGAACCGTTGCGCTGGCAGCCCTGGGCAGCGTCCGGGCTGGCGCTGGGACTTATCGCTGCAGGAAGCGTGCTCTGGCATCAGCAGTACACCCGGGCGATGGCAGCTGAACAATCCCTGGTTGAGCGTGAGCAACACCAGGCTGAGGTTCTGCGGATCCGGCAACTGGCCCCTGAACAGTTACTTCATGAAGTCGGCACCCTGCCCGGCCTCGAACGGGAAGGCATTCTCCGCAGCGAAACCGACCGGCTACTGGGCTGGTACCTGAAACAGGTCGACGACACCCTGACCGGGACCCGTAACGGACAGGAGCTGCCGGATATCCCGGCCGCTCTGGCGCTGGTTTCTGAGGCCATTACTTTCTATCCCCGGGATCATGAGCTGCAACTGCTGGAGCAGCAGATTCGCCGCCGCCAGCAATCTCTGGAAGCCGCCCTGAGCGGTGAACTTACTACCCGCCTGGATGAAGGCGAGTACCGCAGCCAGCAGGCGTGGACGGATGTTACCGGGCTGACGCGGGACCTGGAGTCCATCGGCGCATCACTGCCACCGGTTTCAGAACAGGCGACCGCGCAGTTTGATGAACAGCTTACGGAAGCCCTGAATACGGATAACGACGCCGCACTGGCGCGATTACTGATACTGGGGGAGCTTTTCTTTGCCGGCGAGCCGGCCATCGCCGAAAAACTCGCCCGGGCGGAAACCATGGAAGCTTCCGTCACGGCGCTGGGGGAATACTACGCGGAGATTGCCAGCGGTAACGAGCAGGCGATCTTCCCGGAAGACGCCGCCATGGACTTCTACGCCGACCGCTTCGAGCGCTGGCGCAGCGACATCGCGGGAGCAGGAAGCCAGGACCAGCTGGATGACGTCTATAAGGAAATGGTCGACGTCCTCAATCGCCTGCCGCCGGGCTTCGCGCCCCTGGCCGAAATCCGCCAGCAACTTGCCGACGCCTATCTGGCCATGGCCGACAGCCTGCTGGCCCGCAACCGCACCCGGCAGGCGCAGCCATTGCTGACCCGGGCGCGGGAGTTGATGCGGACGCCGTAACGCCTGTACGGTGGGCAGCAGGAGGTCACTGGGATATCAGTCGGCGAGCCATGGCGCGAATCCGGGTTTCGCCCTCCTTTCGTCCGGCACACAACCCCTCACGGCGAACCTCGTCCCAGGAATGGTTCTGCAATACACAGCGGACCCATAGCGACGCCTGGTCCATACCGGGCAGCCGCTTACCGCTCTCGCGCTGAAAAGAGAGCCGCCGTAACGCGGGCAAGGTCAGCTCAAAGCCCCGGTGTCCGTGGGCAAATGCTTCGAGTTCTGTCTTTTCCTCGCTGCTCAACTCAGGCGCCGGCGGCAAGTCAGCACTGATCGCCAGCACCAGCTCCACCGATAAGCTCGGCCAGACGACCGGTAACAGAACAGGCCATTGCTCGGCAAACCGTTGGGCAAGGCGCCGCCTTGCGGCCTTACCGGGCTCGGTCAGCCCCTTCAGCATCTGCACCGCGTACTCC
>CAYMQO010000395.1:0-2465 GCA_964392405.1 uncultured Marinobacter sp. | reverse complement strand
AATTTCTGCGACAGACGCATTGATGACTCCAGCGGCTTTCTCTTGAGTGAAACGATGCTGTACTGGCTATCGGCTGACCGGAGGGTTTGTTTAGGCCGGGGCCAGGCCACATCGGTATCAGAGTGGGGGATGAGTAGCTGCTGACCAGTTAAAGCCAGTTATCGCCGGGGTACAAGGGACGTTCGGTAGGGATTGGTAACGTTATATAAACCAATGGCTGAAAAAGACGCCTGGGCCAATTGCCAGTTGGCGTATAAGAAGGGGCCGCCGGGGCCTCCTTCGAAACGAAAACGGTGTTTTCTGACTGTTTCGAAGGAGGCCCCAGCGGCCCCTTGTGCTGCTTCTTTAGAACAGCAGGTTCGGCAGGTAGGTAACGATCTCGGGGAAGATCATCAGCAGGCCCAGAGCAAGGATTTCGATAAGCACAAACGGAATCACCGATGTGTAGATATCCTTCATGGTGATACCCGGAGGCACGATCCCCTTCAGGTAGAACAGGTTAAAGCCGAAGGGTGGCGTCATGTAGCCAATTTCCATATTGATGACAAACAGAATGCCAAACCAGATCGGATCAAACCCGAGCGCACTCACAATCGGCAGGAATACCGGAAGGGTGATCAGCATGATGCCAACCGGATCCAATACCATGCCAAGAATGAAGGTCAGCAACATCATGGCAAGGATGATGCCCCAGGGACCGCCCGGAACCTGGGCAAACATTCCTTCGATCAGGCTCTGCGCGCCCATGCTCTGATAAGCGGCACTGAATGCGTGCGCCGCGAACAGAATCCACATGATCATCCCGGTCAGCTTGAAGGTGCGAATCGACGCTTCCTTGAGGAGGGCGAAGTCAAGCTTGCGGTAGACGGCTGCCGCGATCAGAGAGCCCAGCACGCCCATAGCTGCGGCTTCGGTAGGGGTCGTGATACCGCCGACAATCGAGCCCAACACCATCACCACAATCAGTACGGGCAAGGCGACGGACCGCAAGGAGGCCACCTTTTCGCGCATGCTGCCACGTTCTTCCGGCGGCAGGGCTGGCGCCAGATCGGGCTGCAGGTTACTGCGAATGAGCACGTAAGCGCCGGTGAGCACCATCAGCAGAATGCCAGGCAGAACCCCGGCGGCGAACATTTTGCCAACGGAGACGCCACTGATCAGCGCGTAGAGGATCATCATGATGCTCGGCGGGATCAGAATCCCCCAGCCACCACCGGTGTTGATTACCCCGAGGGACATTTTCTTGTCGTATCCCCGCTCCAGCATGGCAGGCAGGGCAATGGTGCCCATGGCAACAACCGCCGCGCCGCTGATACCGACCATGGCGGCAAAAATGGCACAGATCACCAGCGTGCCAATGGCCAGACCGCCTCGCAGGCCGCCAAACCACAGGTGCATGGTCCGGTACAGGTCTCTGGCAACGCCGGTGCGTTCCAGAACCATAGCCATAAAGACAAATAACGGGATGGCTACCAGCGTAAAGCTGCCCATGGTGCTCCAGATCTGCGAAGCCACCATGTAAAAGGAGTCAAAACCCCAGGTGAAATACAGGAAGACAACAGACACGCCGCCGAGTACGAAGACCAGCGGTACGCCCAGGAAAATGAACAGCAGTAGAGAGCCGAAGAACAGCAGCGTCAGGATTTCAATACTCACAGTTGCTCTCCCTTGGGATCGTGCTCAGGCTCATCCTCAGGCCGGTAGTAGCTCAGGTTGCAGGCAATCGCGATGTCTTCCAGCAGTTTGACAATGCCCTGCAGCAGGAGCAGAGCGGCGCCCAGAGGAATGCAGAGTTTCACCGGCCAGATGGGCGGGTTCCAGGCCGAAAACGAGGTTTCCCAGTTGCTCATGGAATCACGGGCCATGTCGATGCCGAAATAAAGCAGCGCCAGCATGAACAGAAAGAACAGGACAGACGTGAATATATCAACGATGGCCTGACCACGGCGGCTGAACATCCCGTAGAACAGGTCAACGTTAACGTGGCCCCGATAGACCAACAGATAGCCCCCGGACAGTACGGCGTAAACTCCGAATATCAGCTGGGTCAGCTCGTTGGTCCAGACCGTCGGAGCGTTGAACATATACCGCAGGAAGACTTCCAGTAAGATAAAAACGAAGATGGCAAAGATCAGGAAGGACACAGCCACGCCAATGGCCTTGTTCATCCTGGTGATGCCATTCATGAATGCGCTGATGGCACGCATGGCATTCTCCGGAAGGGGTGCGTGAATAGAAACAAAAAGCCGGGGGCTGTTGAATACGCCCCCGGCTTTCAGTGTGATTGCTTACAGGTAGCCGAGGTCGCTCAGGAAGCTCTTGAGTTTATCCAGGGCCTCTTTGGCCTTGTCACTGCGCTTGGCTTCTTCATCCCACATGGCCATACCGACCTGGGTGAGGTGATTCTGAACGTCTTCAGGCAGAGTGTTGACCTCTACGCCGTCCTCAGCGATGGCCTTGGCCAG
>CAYMQO010000394.1:0-2478 GCA_964392405.1 uncultured Marinobacter sp. | reverse complement strand
TCCACTGCCTGACGGAAACGGTCGCCCCGGTCTTCGTAACCGGAGAACATATCGAGGCTCGCGCAGGCGGGCGACAGCACTACCCGGTCACCGGGCTGCGCAGCCTTTGCCGCCAGTGCCACGGCTTCGTCCATGGACGCTGCTTTCTCAACGGGCACGCGTCCTGCCACAACCTGGGTGATGGCGTCGGCATCCCGGCCAATCAGCACCAGCGCCCGACAATGCTCAGCAATGGCGGCACCCAGCGGCGAGAAGTCAGCGCCCTTGCCCTCGCCGCCGGCGATCAGCACGATCCGCTCACATCCCGGGGCAAGACTGCTCAGGGCCGCCACCGTGGCGCCCACATTGGTGCCCTTGGAATCGTTGATGTACTCAACGCCATTAACCTGCCCCAGGGACTCACACCGGTGCGGCAGGCCGCGGAATTCACATACGGCAGCGGCTATGGTTTCCAGTGGCCAGCCAGCGCTGTGTCCCAGTGCCAGCGCCGCCATCACATTACTGACGTTATGCAGCCCCGCCAGTTTGAGGTCCCGGGTATTGATCAGGTTCTCCAGGCCCCAGGTAATCCACAGGCCCTGCTCGTCTTCCCGGGTACTGAAGGTGCCCGGATTAACCCGGTGGAAGCCGTAACAGATGAAGTTCAGATTATCCCTGGCCATGGGCGTACTCAGCGGGTCGTCCAGATTGACCACGGCGTTGCCGGCGCCCCGGAAGATGCGCTGCTTGGCCTGGTAATAGGCCACCCGGCTCGGGTACCGGTCCAGGTGGTCGTCGGTCACGTTAAGGACCGTGGCCACCAAGGCATTAAGCTCGTGAGTGGTTTCCAGCTGGAAACTGGACAGTTCCAGAATGTAGACGTCGGGTTGCCCTGCCAGCAGCTCGAGGGCCGGCGTCCCGATATTGCCGCCAACTGCAGCCTGAACACCGCAGGCCCTGGCCAGCTCACCCACCAGCGTGGTGACGGTGGTTTTTCCGTTGGAACCGGTGATGGCGATAATGGGCGCGCTTGCGGCTTCGGCAAACAGGTCAATATCCCCGCGGATACGGGCTCCCCGGCTGCCTGCAGCCTCGATAGCCGGCTCGCTGACAGCAATACCGGGGCTGACAATCAGCTCGTTAAACTGGGCAAACCACTGGGCATCAAACGCACCCGTGCGCACCTCCACCCCGGGCCACTGCTTCTGCAGGGCGTCCAGCCCCGGCGGATGGGCACGACTGTCTGCTACCGCTACCTCGCGCCCGAGGCCGGTCAGATAGCGCACGCAGGAGAGCCCGGTCTGGCCCAACCCTACTATCAATGTGCGTCGATCCGAAGCGATAACTGTCATGTCCGGTTCGTTCCCTAGCGCAGTTTCAGGCTGGAGAGCCCGATCAGTACCAGAATCACGGTGATTACCCAGAAGCGGACAATCACCCGGGGCTCTGGCCAGCCCTTGAGTTCAAAGTGGTGGTGCAGGGGCGCCATCCGGAAGATCCGGCGTCCGGTCAGCCGGAACGACGTCACCTGGAGGATGACCGAGATGGTCTCCATCACGAACACGCCCCCCATGATGAACAGGACGATCTCCTGACGGACAATGACCGCCACCACACCCAGCGCAGCGCCCAGTGCCAGCGCGCCCACATCCCCCATGAACACCTGGGCGGGATAAGTGTTAAACCAGAGAAAGCCCAGGCCGGCACCCACCAGGGCGCCGCAGAATACGATCAGCTCGCCGCTGCCGGGCAACTGCGGGATCAGCAGATAACTGGCAAATTGCGCGTGGCCCGACAGATAAGCGAAGACACCCAGCGCACCCGCCACCATGACGGTTGGCATAATCGCCAGACCATCAAGACCGTCGGTGAGGTTGACGGCGTTACTGCTGCCCACAATGACGAAGTAAGTCAGCAGAATAAAAAGCACCGGGCCCAGCGTGAGCGACACATTCTTGAAGAACGGCAGGTACAGGGAGGTTTCCTGGGGCAGCATTGAGCTGTAAAACAGCACGACCGCTGCCACGGCGCCAATCACCGACTGCCAGAAGTACTTCCAGCGGGCGGGAAGCCCCTTGGGGTTACGCTCGACCACCTTGCGGTAATCATCCACCCAGCCGATAACGCCAAAACCGAGCGTGACCAGGAGTGTTATCCAGACGTAACGGTTGCCCAGATCTGCCCACAGCAGCGTACTGAGCGCAATCGCCACCAGAATCAGGGCGCCGCCCATGGTCGGGGTGCCGGCTTTACTGAGGTGGGTCTGCGGTCCATCGTCCCGCACTGCCTGGCCGATCTGGTACTGGCTCAGTTTGCGAATCATTGTCGGCCCGATCAGCAGCGAAATCAGCAGCGCCGTCAACGTGCCGAGGATCGCCCGCAGAGTCAGGTACTGGAACACCATCAGTTCTTTGAAGTACGGTGTCAGCAGTTCTGTCAGCCAGAGCAGCATTAGTGACCTACCTTTTCTTGTAACAGCATGACCGCCTTATCCATGGC
>CAYMQO010000393.1:0-2481 GCA_964392405.1 uncultured Marinobacter sp. | reverse complement strand
CCGCCCTTTCACGGCGGCAACAGGGGTTCGAACCCCCTAGGGGACGCCAATTTGATAGCACGGTTTAGTCCACCGGGTTATCGCAAAGAAACCGCCTTCGGGCGGTTTTTTTGTGTCTGGGATTTGTGTTTTCTGAACAGGCCGACAACACCTCACCCTAATTTAATCTCGAGGTATCTCAAAAGCTCCTAAGCACCAAAACTGGAAGGCCTACTCCGAAAAGCGTCAGGCTAACTCTGTAGTAAAACAAAAGGCCCAAAGAAGGCTAACGAACAGCAATAGCCCCCTTCCCAACCCCTTCAAAAGCCCGAACCCGAACCTCATCACCAGGCCGAGACGCCTTAATCTCATCCGCCAGATAAGCCGCAATCAGCTCAACCGTAGTATCTGTCTCCAGAAACCACACCCGCTGACGGGGCAGGGTAAGCGTAAACTCCCCTTGCTCAGCATCGTATTGAAAGCGCACATACTCAGAACCATCCGCGTCCGACCAGCTCTCGCTCAGATCGTCCCGGGTAGCGACGTATATGTCCCGCCACTGCTCCGCCCAGTGCCGTTCCAGGTCCGTATCCCGTTGGCCGTTGATATAGATGTGGATCTGCGAGCGATGCCCGTGCGCGATGCGCTGGCAGTTACCCAGGTGCTTCTTGAGACCGTGAACATAATGGTAATAAGCGCCCTCGATTTGCTCTTCCCGAAGAGAAACCTGAACGTCCGTGACGTTGGCCGGGAGTACAGCTTTCAGTTCCTGCTCCAGCAGACGCGCTACCGCCGGGCGCGTCACCTCGTTGTGATCGAGGTAGACCACCGATTGATCCGGGCCTTCGTGATGAATCTGCGTGCCGTTACTCAGGGTCCAGCTCAGGTGAGCAGCGGATTTGCCGCGCTTGAGGCACGTAGCCTGCGCAGGAACCACCAGCCGGTGGTCTACCTGCTCGTCGATCAGGCGCTTGATGGTGCGTTTGACGTTGCCGAAGTCGAACACCATGCCTTGTTCATCCAGCTCACCGCCCAGCACGATATCGGTAATCCAGCTTTCACCCACCAGGCCCCGGTCCGGGTCCAGGTAGGCGAAGTCGATGACGGTGAGGTTGTCGATAAACAGGTGGTTCATGGAAACATCCGGCAGGAAGACTGCGACCGAGGGTTGAGAACTGGTCGCATTCTAGCAAAATTCCCTGCCTTAGGGTGAGCCCCGCAGTGGGCTGGGGTGTCAGCAAAAGCCGAAGCTGTGCGCTCCGGCCCGGGTCAGAAAGGTAGCAGGCCGTTCATCCAGGCCAGGCTGGCGCCGGCGATGGTGAGACTGCCGAGCAGGATGCCGAGATAGATGTTACGGGCGGATTTGCGGCGCCGGCTGCTCGCCAGCTCGTCCAGATGCCGCGCTACCTGTTCGGCCTGCTGACGGGCCGCATCGGCGGATTGTTGCAGAGTGTCCGCCTGCAGAGTTTTCCAGAAATCCTGGTCCTGGTCCCGCTGGCGGTCGAGTTCTTCCCGCAGGTAGGTGTTGCGGTCGCCCACCAGCTTCTCAATGGTCTGGGTGAGTTCACGCCGTTGCTGGGTGAGAAGTTTCTTCAGCAGTTCGTTAACGTCACGGGTAACCACCTTGGCGATGGCCCGCTGGTGCACATCCAGGATGGCTTCCAGGGCAGCGAGCTTTTCGTTGATCAGGGTTGTATTGAGAGTGTTGTGCTCATCCATGCCCTGGCGCAGGTAGGCGACCTGTTCGTCGAACAGTGCCGTAAGGCGCTCATGAAGCTGCTCGCTGATCTGGGATTTGACCTCGGCGCGGGCCGCCATCGCCACCTGATCTTCGGTGAGCAGTGGAATATCCGAATCATTGGCCGGCATCAGCTGGCTTTCCTCGCTGACCGTTACCGGCTCCGCCGCGGGCAGGGAGCTCAGTTTTTCCAGTACCCGGGTAACGCCATCCCGTGCGGGTGGTTTGGACAGGATCACGTCCACGCCCATAGCGCGGGCGGTTTCCTCAAACTCGGTGGACTTGCCAGAGGTGCACATGACGATGGGGATGTGTGCCGTAGCCGGATTGTTGCGAATGGCTTTTGCGGCTTCGACACCGTTCATGCCCGGCATCAGGTGATCCAGGAAGATCACGTCGGGGCGCTCGCTGTTGCTCAGCAGGTCGAGCGCTTCCTCGGCGGAGGAAGCCGTACGGACTTCCATATTGCTGCCTTTAAGCAGTTTGCTGAGGGTAAAGCGGGCAACTTTTGAATCATCCACCAGCAAGGCGTTCTTGATGTTCATCCGGGCTTCCTCGTCAGTCCACAGCCTGACTGAAGTGTACCCGGCGCAGATACAAAAGTTTACAGAATGGTAGGGTTATTGTTGCCGAATCAAACCCGGGTCACACTTCGTCCGGAGGAACCAGCCCCTGGCTCTGGGACCAGGCCCGCATATGGATGTCCACCTCCTGTTCAAAGGGTGACCGGAACGGGTTGATAACCACATCGAACAGGAAGAAGA
>CAYMQO010000392.1:0-2492 GCA_964392405.1 uncultured Marinobacter sp. | reverse complement strand
CTCATACAGTTTGCCCTGGCTGCCCACCACCTTGCGCCCCATCAGGTCCAGAGCCTGAATGCCATTGGCACCTTCATAGATCTGGGTGATGCGCGCATCCCGGACCAGCTGTTCCTGTCCCCATTCCCGGATGTAGCCGTGGCCGCCAAACACCTGCTGGCCGAGAACACACATGTCAAAGCCCCGGTCCGTCAGGAAAGCCTTGGCAACCGGCGTCAGCAGCGCCACGAGGCCTTCCGCACGCTCCCGGTCCGCGTCGTTATCCGAGAACTTCGCGATATCCAGCCACTGTCCCACATAGGTAGAAAAGGCACGGCCGCCTTCCACATAGCTCTTCATGGTCAGCAGCATGCGGCGGACGTCTGGATGAACAATCAGCGGGTCTGCCGCCTGCTCCGGATTACGGGCACCGGTGGGAGCCCGGCTCTGGAGCCGTTCGAAAGCATAGGCCCGGGCGTTCTGCAGGGAGGCTTCCGCTGCCGCCAGGCCCTGAATGCCCACGCCGAGGCGCTCATAGTTCATCATGGTAAACATGGCGGCGAGGCCCTTGTTCTCTTCGCCCACCAGCCAGCCCTGGGCACCGTCAAAGTTCATGACGCAGGTGGCAGAGCCTTTAATACCCATTTTCTTTTCGATGGAACCACAGCTGAAGGCGTTACGCTCTCCCAGCGAACCGTCCTCATTCACCAGAAACTTGGGCACCAGGAACAGGGAAATGCCTTTGGGACCCTTGGGGGCATCGGGAAGTTTAGCCAGTACGAAATGGATGATGTTCTCCGCCATATCGTGCTCGCCCCAGGTGATGAAGATCTTGGTGCCGGAGATGCTGTAACTACCGTCACCCCGAGGCGTGGCACGGCTGCGCATAATGCCAAGGTCGGTGCCGCTGTGGGGTTCCGTCAGATCCATGGAGCCGGTCCACACACCTGAATAAAGATTCGGCAGGTATTTTTCCTTAAGCTCCGGGCTGCCATGGGCGTCCAGTGCGAGGCAGGCGCCGGCGGTGAGCATCGGCGCCAGGCCGAAAGCCATATTGGACGCCTGCAACATTTCCTCGAATTGCACGACCAGGGTTTTCGGCATGCCCATACCGCCAAAATCCGGGTTACCGCCAAGTCCGACCCAGCCTCCTTCCACCATGGTCTGGTAGGCTTCCCGGAAGCCATCCGGTGTGGTGACCTCACCGTTGTTCCACTGACAACCCTGCTCGTCCCCTTCCCTGTTCAGTGGCGCGATCACGTTGCTGGTAACTTTGCCGGCTTCTTCAATAATGGCGTCGGCAGTGTCCGGGTCCACCCGCTCTGCCAGTCGTGGCATGGAAGCCCATAATGACGGGGCGTCGAACACATCATTCATCACGAACCGGATTTCCTGTAACGGGGCTTTGTAGTCAGCCATCAGCTACTCTCCACTGCAGTCGATAAGGGGGGATAAGATTGTTATAAGTTCGAAGTGGTACAGTTTAACCCATTGAGCCTGACGAACCAGCCATGCCGGCCCACCGGCAACTGTAAAAAAGCCCGCGTCTTTTCAGAGCGCGGGCTGGACTGGCCATAGGCCGAAAATTGTACCAGGAACGGGCGTGGCCGACGGTATCCGCCGGCCAGCAATCCGGGCCTTAGAAGGCGAAGTGTTCTTCCGGCATGTCCAGCAGCGTATCAGCGCCAGCGAACATGGCTTCTACATGGCTGCGAGTGCGCGGCAACAGACGCTTGAAGTAGAACCGAGCGGTCAGAACCTTGGCGTTATAGAACGCTTCCTCAGAGGTTCCTTCAGCCATGGTATCCAGCGCCACCTTGGCGGCACGGGCCCAGAGGTAGGCGAAGACGGCATAGCCGGAATACATCAGGTAGTCCACAGCAGCCGCACCGACTTCCTCACGGTTCTTCATGGCGCTCATGCCCAGCTTCATGGTGATCTCGCCCCACTCCTTGTTGATCTGCTGGAGCGGCTCAACGAACTCCTTCAACTGTTCGTTGTCGGCGTTTTCCTTGCAGAACACATGAACCAGCTTGGTGAACTGCCGGAGGGATTCGCCCTGGCTCATCAGGATCTTCCGTCCCAGCAGGTCCAGTGCCTGGATGCCGGTGGTGCCTTCGTAGATCATGCCGATGCGGGCGTCACGGACGTTCTGCTCCATGCCCCATTCGGAGATGTAGCCGTGGCCACCGAAGACCTGCATGCCCAGGTTTGCCGACTCATAACCGACTTCGGTCAGGAAGGCCTTGGCAATGGGAGTGAGGAAGCCAAGCATGGCATCGGCCGCCTGGCGCTCTTCTTCGGTCTTGCCCCGGGTCACGATATCTGCCTGCTGCGCCGCCATATAGATCAGAGCGCGGGCACCTTCAGCGACCGACTTCTGGGTCAGCAACATACGACGTACGTCGGGGTGAACAATAATCGGGTCCGCCGGGCCTTCCGGATTCTTCGGTCCGGACAGGGAACGCATGGCCAGACGCTCTTTGGCGTAAGCCAGGGAGCCCTGGAAGCCC
>CAYMQO010000391.1:0-2494 GCA_964392405.1 uncultured Marinobacter sp. | reverse complement strand
AGATTCTGGATGAAGGGATCGCCCTGCGCAGTGGCGATATCGATCTGGTGTGGATTAACGGCTACGGTTTCCCGGCGTGGCTGGGGGGGCCCATGCATTATGCCGAGCAGATCGGGCTGGAGAAAATCCTCAACACCATCCGCCACTACCGGGACACCCTGGGCGAGTACGGCAAAATGTGGTTTGAGCCTGCCCCGCTGCTGGAAAAGCTGGTTGCGGAAGGCAAAACAAAGATCGAAAAAGTCTGACAGAGCATTATTGAAACCAAGAGGAAGAGATCATGAGAGAAGCAGTCATCGTATCCACCGCACGTACGCCCATTGGCAAGGCCTTCCGGGGACTGTTCAACAACACCAAGTCCCCTACCATGGCCTCCTTCGCCATCAAAGCCGCCGTGGAGCGCGCCGGTGTGGACCCCGCAGAAATCGAAGATCTGGTGATGGGTACCGCCATGCCCTGCGGCACCGCCGGCTGGAACCTCGGTCGCATGGCCGCGCTGGCGTCCGGGCTGCCACTAACCGTTAGCGGCACCACCATGGATCGCCAGTGCGCTTCCGGCCTCATGGCCATCGCCACGGCCGCCAAACAGATCATGGTTGATGGGCAACAGGTTGCTATCGGCGCCGGCCACGAGAACATCTCGCTGGTACAGCAGAAAAACTTCGAGTGGATGAACGCCGAAAAAGACGAAACCGTCATGAAGCACGCCGAGCATGCCTATATGCCCATGCTCGAAACCGCTGAGCACGTGGCTAAAACCTACGGCATAAGTCGCGAAGCCCAGGATGAGTACTCGTTGCAATCCCAGCAGCGCACCGCCGCCGCTCAGGAAAAGGGTCTGTTTGACGACGAAATCGTTCCGGTTACCACTACCAAAGCGGTGATGAACAGGGAGACCAAAGAAGTCACCTACGAGGAAGTCACCCTCAGCCAGGACGAAGGCAACCGCCCATCCACTACCCTTGAAGGCCTGCAGGGCCTGAACCCGGTAATCGACGGTGGCTGCATCACCGCCGGTAACGCCAGCCAGCTGTCCGACGGTGCCAGCGCCTGCGTACTGATGGACTCGAAGCTCGCCGAACAGCGGGGGCTGCAACCCCTGGGCGTGTATCGCGGTATTGCAGTTGCCGGCCTTAAGCCGGAAGAAATGGGCATCGGTCCGGTATACGCCGTGCCCAAGCTGCTCAAACAGCACGGCCTGAAAGTCGACGATATCGGCCTGTGGGAACTGAACGAAGCTTTCGCCGTGCAGGTACTCTACTGCCGCGACAAGCTGGGCATCCCCAACGACCGCCTGAACGTTAACGGCGGCGCCATCTCCATCGGCCACCCCTACGGCATGAGTGGCGCACGGATGGTGGGCCACGCCCTGATGGAAGGCAAACGCCGTGGTGTGAAATACGTGGTCGTCACCATGTGTGTCGGCGGCGGCATGGGCGCGGCTGGCCTGTTCGAAGTGCTGTAAAGCCCAGACCCAATGCGCTAGCCCACTCCTACCATGGCCGCCGGGGTCCGGTGGCCATGGTTGTTATCCCTGCCGTTAAATCTGCCCCATCTGCGCAAGTTTTTAATGAACAGCAACCTTACCGAATCATTAATCCCACGCCACCCAACTTCCTTCAGGCCGGTCCCGTTGGCGTTTTTACCTGGCTCGCATTCATATTGCTTGGCGTGGAACAGGCCCTGCTATGGGGCGTGCTGGCAGGCATCGCTTCGGCCATTCCCTACCTGGGCCCCTTTCTGGTCTTTATGGGATCCGGCGTCGCAGCTTTTATTCAGTTCGGGTCGGTGGATATGGCCATTGCGGTATCGGTGACCTCCCTGATCGTCACCAGCATCCAGGGCTATCTGCTGACCCCGTGGCTGACCAGTCAGCTGTCCAGCCTCAATGCCGTGGTGATCTTCATCGGTTTACTGTTCTGGGGTTGGCTCTGGGGACCGGTGGGGCTGGTGCTTGCGACACCGATACTGATGATGACCAAAACCCTGTGTGACCATGTTGAGAACCTGCAGGGCCTCGGGGAGCTGCTGGGCAAGTAACCGAAACGCTGCCGCAGCTACTCCCGGGCTGGCACAAAGACCGGTGCACCGTCCGCTTCCACGGTCATCAACTTCTGACCGTAGAGCTTTTCCAGTGCCGATGGCACCAGCATGGATTCAGCAGGCCCCCAGCAGGCCTCACCGTCGGGATAGAGCAGCAGCAGATGGTCACACCAGCGCGCGGCCAGGTTGAGGTCGTGCAGGCACATGAACACCGCTTTACCACCAGCCGCCTGCTGTTTCAGCAATTTCATCACGGCAACCTGATGATGGAGATCCAGATGGTTGGTGGGCTCGTCCAGCAACCAGATGGCCGGAGCCTGAGTCAGAATGGTGGCAATGGCTACCCGCTGACGTTCCCCCCCTGACAGGGTACTTACCAGCCGGTCCCGCAAGTGCCCGACGTCCAGCGCCTGCAGGGCCGCCTCTGCCCGGGCCAGGTCATCACCCGATT
>CAYMQO010000390.1:0-2509 GCA_964392405.1 uncultured Marinobacter sp. | reverse complement strand
TCCTGCTGGTAGCTGCCATGGAATTTGGTCAGTTTGGTGTCGTCATCCGATAACGCACCGGTGGCCCGGTCTTGCAGGCCTTCCAGGATCGTGCCACGAAGATAATCACTCTCCCGCTTGACGATCTCCGCTTCAGGCAATTTCTCACTCATCAGTACACATCCCGCTGGTAACGTTTGTCACGGTTAAGTTGGCGCAGATATTCTTCTGCCTGCTCTGTGGTTTTGCCACCCTGCTCTGAGACAATCCCGACCAGCGCCTGATGGACATCCGGCGCCATCCGGTCGGCGTCTCCGCACACGTACAGGAACGCGCCCCGCTCCAGCCAGTCCCAGACCTCAGCGGCCTGTTCCTGCAGACAGTGCTGCACATAGCGCTTCTCCTTCTGATCCCGGGAGAAGGCCACATCAAGGCGGGTCAGCAGACCGTCCCTACGCCACTTCAGCCATTCCGCCTGATACAGGAAATCGCTGCGGAAACGGCGGTCGCCGAACAGCAACCAGTTGTCGCCGCTGGCGTCCCGCTCTTCCCGCTCCTGCATAAAGGCCCGGAAGGGAGCAACGCCGGTGCCGGGGCCGATCATGATAATTGGCAGGCTATCGTCCTCCGGCAACGCGAAGTTCTTGTTGGGGTCAATATAGACCGGCACCTCGGCGCCCTCTTCCAGCCGGTCCGCCAGCCAGGTGGAGGCCACGCCTTCACGCTCCCGGTCATGGCTGGTGTAGCGGACGGTGGCGACCGTGATATGCACCTCGTCCTCTTCGGCAGCCTGGCTTGAGCTGATGGAGTAAAGCCGGGGCGGCAATGGCCGCAGCAGGTTGACCAGTTGCTGGGGTTCCAGCTCAGGCAGCGGCCACTGGCGCACCAGGTCGAGCAGATCCCGGCCGGCGGTCCAGGCCCGTAACTCATCGGACTTGTCCACCAGGGCCCGCAGCTCGTCATCACCGGCCAGATCCGCCCACTGTTTCATCAGCGGCGGCGTCAGCAGGGTGATCTCGCGATGGCAGCTGAGGGCATCCGACAGGGAAATCGTCTCATCACTGACCTCCACCGGCGCACCCGCCTCAAAGCCAAGGGCGGTGGTCAGCTCCTGAACCAGGGCCGGCGGATTTTCCGGGCAGACCGCCAGCGAGTCCCCGGGCTTGTACTGCAGCCCCGAACCTTCCAGAGAAAACTCGATATGGCGCACTTCCTTGTCAGAATCCCGGCCATTCAACATCTGATTGGTGAGAATCGTCGCCCGGAACGGATTCTTGCGACCGTAGACTGAAGCGGTCGGAGCAACCGCAGGCCCGGCATGTACGGTGGTGCCAGAGGCGCCCGCCGATGCGGCCACCTGCTCCAGAACCCGTTCAATCCATTGTTCCGCCAGGTCTTCATAGTCCACGTCACAGTCGACCCGCTCCGCCAGCGGCGATGCCCCCAGCTCCGCCAGTCGCTCATCAAATTCCTTGCCGGTCTGGCAGAAGAATTCGTAGCTGGAATCCCCCAGGGACAGCACACTGTAACGCAGATCCGGCACTTTGGGCGCCTTGCGGCCCAGCAGGAATTCATGGAAGTCGAGGGCATTATCCGGCGGCTCGCCTTCGCCATGGGTCGAGGTGACGATTGCGAGGTACTGCTCCTGCTTGAGCTGTTTGGGCTTGTAATCAGCAAGGTCAATCACCTTTGCAGGAATGCCTTTTTCGGCCGCCCGGGCTGCCATCTGCTCGGCAACCCCTTCCGCATTACCGGTCTGCGTGCCCACCAGAATGGTCAGCTGGTACGCGGCGGCGGTGTCCGTGGTGATGGCCGGGGAAGCGCCTGTTGCTGCTGCCCCCGACACCAGATAACCGGCAAGGTAACCAGACAGCCAGTGCAGCTGGTTACTATCCAGCTCCGAAAGTAACTGGCTGATACGGGTTCGCTGTTCGTCATTTAGTGGTGATGACTGTATTTCAAAGGCCATGGGTATTACCTGGGTCAAATCCGGTGGAAATTGCCATGACCCTAGGGGGTCGGGAATGGGCCCGTAAAGCCGATAAAATCAATCCCCCTAATCGATTTTACCGATATAAGAGCTAAGTCCCTGTCTGAAAAGACGATTAAGCTTATCTAAATTTTATATAAGTAAAATGACCTTAATCATCTTAATCAATCATAGAACTGCTCTATGCTTGACAGCCTCAACAATCTGCCGTCCGTAAGCCACATATAAGGAAGCTCGGTAATGACACGTCCCCACGCATCCCGCAAACATCAGGTACTGGTCATCGGCGCTGGTGCAGCCGGCACCAGTGTTGCTGCGTCTCTGCTTCGGCAGCGGCCCGGCCTGGATGTGGGTATCGTTGAACCGGGGGATGTGCACTACTACCAGCCTGCCTTTACCCTGGTAGGTGGCGGCGCCTATGCCCTTGCAAAAACCGCCCGTCCCCAGGCCGCGACGCTTCCGGACAATGCCCATTGGATTCGCAGCGCGGTCATAGAACTGGACCCCGACAACCAGCAGGTAGTGCTCTGCGACGGTCGC
>CAYMQO010000389.1:0-2515 GCA_964392405.1 uncultured Marinobacter sp. | reverse complement strand
CCCAGCTCATCCCGCAGGGCGCTCCAGTTCAGGTGCTGATCGGCGTGATAGACCTGGCGATCGTTGAAGCCCTGCTCCCGCGCCCTGGCCCGGATCTGGTCACAGGCTTCCTGTACCAGCAGGGGTTCGTCCCCGGAAACCAGGTACACCGGCGCAAGTTTCTTTTCCAGCGCCTGACCGAGCTGGCCGGGGTTGATCTTCATAGTGACGCTTCGTCGGGCTCTTGTTCAGGAGCCTGGTCGGCTGCTTCTGCTTCGTGGGCTTCAATGATCTGGTCGATTCTCCGCTGGTCGAAAGGTACCAGCCGGAAGCCGATCTGCCGCACGAGACTGTCGTACAACTGGCGTTCAATTTCTTCCCGCTCCCGACGCTTGGCCAGCACACTGGTAGCGTCGAAGCGGTAACTCTGTGAGGCGCTGACCTGGGTATCCGTCAGCAGGGGAATGCCTGAGCGGGTTTGCAGAACGATGTTCACGCTCTGGCGCAGCTCGTATTCTGCCGCCTCGGCCCGGGCCGAGATGGCACTGGTACGCTGGGTCTGGCTGAAGTTACCCAGCAGAAGCAGGTGGGCCGCCTGTTCCCGGCTCTGTACCAGCGCCACATCACCTATGGTGAACTGGGACTTGAGCGCCTGGCAGAGATCCACCGGCACCCCGGACTGACAACCCACCCACAGGGGCTCCAGAGCTGAGGGTACCGGCGAGGCGCCCCGGAGCTGAAAGCCACAGGCGCTGATCAGCAGCACCAGCAGGCCCGGACCGAATACCTTTGCGAGCTTGTCCATTGCCATCTCCGGGCGTCAGTTGGCGACCACGTTGACCAGTTTTCCGGGTACCACGATGACCTTGCGTACCGTCTTGTCTTCGGTGAACCGGGTGACGTTTTCGTGCTCCAGCGCCAGTTTCTCCAGGTCCTCCCGGGAAATGTCGGCCGGGACGTCCGCTTTGCCCCGCACCTTGCCGTTCACCTGCAGTACCACCTGAATCTGGCTGCGCACCAGGGCGCTTTCGTCTGCAACCGGCCAGGGGGCATCCACCACGGCCTGGTCATGGCCCATGGCTTGCCAGAGCCGGTGGCAGATATGGGGTGCAATGGGAGACAGCATCAGCACCGCCGAATCCAGCGCTTCCTGGACCACCGCGCGGTCCTGCTCGTCAACCGGATCGAGACGGGAGATCTCGTTCAGCAGCTCCATAACGGCGGCAATGGCGGTGTTGAAGGTCAACCGGCGGCTGATATCGTCGCTGACCTTGGCGATGGTTTCATGGGTCTTCCGGCGCAAGTCGCGGCGGGCGTCGTTGAGTTTCTCGACATCTATGGCCTGAACCGGTCCGCCGGTGGTGTGTTCGCGAACCAGCCGCCAGAGACGTTTCAGGAAGCGGTTGGCACCTTCTACGCCGCTGTCCGACCACTCCAGTGACTGCTCCGGCGGCGCGGCGAACATGATAAACAGGCGTACTGTGTCTGCACCGTACTGGTCGATGATGGCCTGGGGATCGATGCCGTTGTTCTTGGACTTAGACATCTTGGTAACACCGCCGATCTCCACCGGCTGACCGTCTTCCCGGTGGGTTGCCCGGACCACATGCCCCTTACTGTCCCGCTCAACCGTCACGTCTGCCGGTGCAATCCAGGTGGTCTTGCCGGACTCATCCGTGCGGTAGTAGGTTTCGGCCAGTACCATGCCCTGACAGAGCAGGCGATCGAAGGGTTCAGAGCTGGTGACCAGGCCCACGTCCCGCAGCAGCTTGTGGAAAAAACGGGCATACAGCAGGTGCAGGATGGCGTGCTCAATGCCACCGATGTACTGATCCACCGGCAGCCAGTAGTTGGCAGCGGCCGGGTCCAGCATGCCCTTGTCGTAGTTGGGGCTACAGAAGCGGGCGTAGTACCAGGAGGACTCCATGAAGGTGTCGAAGGTGTCCGTTTCCAGGGTTGCCGGCTGACCGTTATATTCGGTTTTTGCCCACTCCGGATCTGCCTTTAACGGCGACTGCACACCATTCATCTCCACATCTTCCGGCAGACGCACCGGCAGCTGATCGTCGGGCACCGGCATTTCGGTGCCGTCGTCCAGCGTCATCATGGGAATGGGCGCGCCCCAGTATCGCTGACGGGATACGCCCCAGTCCCGCAGGCGATAGTTGACGGTGCGCCGGCCGATGCCGTTCTCCGCCAGGTGAGCGGCAATGGCATCGAAAGCCTCGTCACTGGTCAGGCCGCTGTAACGGCCGGATGAAACGAGGGTGCCTTTTTCGGTAAACGCCTGTTCCTGCACGTCCAGCTCGCGGCCGTCCGCGGCGGCAATGACCTGTTTGATGGGCAGGCGGTACTTGCGGGCGAATTCATGGTCCCGTTCGTCGTGGGCCGGCACCGCCATCAGTGCGCCGGTGCCGTAGTCCATCAGCACAAAGTTGGCGACCCAGACCGGAATTTCTTCCTGGGTGAGGGGGTGGATGGCCTTGAAGCCGGTGTCGATGCCACGCTTGTCCATGGTTGCCATATCGGCTTCGGC
>CAYMQO010000388.1:0-2522 GCA_964392405.1 uncultured Marinobacter sp. | reverse complement strand
AAATCCCTGCCCATTGCGGTGTGGAATGCCACCTGGGGACTTGAGGAAGTCGAGAATCTGTTCACCCGAACGGAAGGCCTGTACCCCCTCGAGCCAGCACCTGGTAACCGTAACCTGGTGACCGACCTCAAGGCGCTGAACGCCATGCTGAGCCCTCTGCTGGAGGGAGAAACCACCACCAGCCTGACCGGCCTGGCGGACATTCACCAGCAATGGCAGGCCCATCAGGCCCCGGGTCAACTGATACTCACCGCGCAAATGCTGATAACCCGGTTGAACGACGCCAGTAATGTTCTCGAAGCGCGCCTGCAGGAACGACCGCTGTGCCTGAACGGAAAGCCTAACAGTCAGTCTACTATCGTCCAGAGCATGTTCTTCAGCGTCTTCATCGAACGGGTCCAGCCCTACCTGGCCCACGTCCGTCGCGGCCGTGACGATATCATCCGTCCGTTGGCCACCCTGGCCGGGCAACAGCGGGGCGTGATGCCGGAGTCATTCGAAAGCTGGTATGAACGCTACCTGAAAGTGGAAGGTGATGGTTCGCTGTGGGCTGAACTGGATGCCGGCCAGAAGCGCCATATCGAACTCTGGCAACAACAGCTGGAGCAGTGTGGTTTGCGGCCGGGGGTCTGAATATTAATGGGTACTCCGTGAGCCGAGCCAAAGGTGGCCCGGTCATCGCTGACTCTCTGGCGTAACCCGCAGCACTTCCTCAATGGTGGTCAGCCCGGCCGCCACTTTCTGGGCGCCGCTCAGGCGCAGGGACTTCATGCCGTCCTTGTAGGCGTCCAGTCGTAGCTGTTCCAGTTCGCAGCGGTCGTTGATCTGGCCGGCGATGGTGCGGGACAGGCCGAGTATCTCGTATACACCGGCCCGGCCCAGATAGCCGGTTTCCCGGCACTCCAGGCAGCCGACCGGCTGACAGACCTGCCTGGGTATGGGCGCCTTCCACGGGCGGGTCAGGCTGGCCCAGGCATCGGCTTCCACATCCGTTGGTTTTTTGCAGTGGGGGCAGAGTAGCCTGACCAGTCGCTGGGCCATGGCGCCGATGACCGTGGCCCGGATCAGGTAGGGCGGTATGCCCAGTTCCAGCAGGCGGGTAAAGGCACTGGGAGCGTCATTGGTGTGCAGGGTGGACAGCACCAGGTGGCCGGTAAGCGCCGCCTGCACGGCCATCTCTGCTGTTTCCAGATCGCGGATCTCGCCGATCATGATAATGTCCGGGTCCTGCCGCAGCAGTGCCCTCACGCCGGATGCAAAGGTCAGGTCGATGTTGTGCTGTACCTGCATCTGGTTGAACGCCGGCTCGACCATCTCGATCGGGTCTTCAATGGTGCAGATGTTCAGATCCGGCGAAGCCAGGTTTTTCAGGGTGGAGTAGAGCGTCGTGGTCTTGCCGGAGCCGGTGGGGCCGGTCACCAGCACGATGCCATGGGGGCGGTGGGTCATGTCGTGCCAGCGGTCCTGATCCTCGGCGGAGAAGCCCAGTTGCTGAAAGGTCTTCAGCAGTACTTCCGGATCGAATATCCGCAACACCATCTTTTCACCGAATGCGGTGGGCATGGTGGCCAGGCGCAATTCCACTTCGCTGTTGTCCGGTTTACGAGTTTTGATGCGTCCGTCCTGGGGCCGGCGCTTCTCGGCCACATTCAGCCGGCCCAGAATTTTAAGACGACTGGTGACCGCGACGCCAACCTGTTCGGGAAACTCATAAACGCTGTGTAACACACCGTCAATGCGGAACCGCACCCGGGTAATTTCCCGCCGTGGCTCAATATGAATATCGCTGGCCCGCTGGTCGAAGGCGTACTGCAGCAGCCAGTCAACGATTTTCACCACATGCTGGTCATTGGCATCGTGGCTGGTGACCTTGCCCAGATCCAGCAGTTGTTCAAAGTTGTGCAGGCTACCGCCGGCGCGGGCCTGCTGGCCGCCGGCCTGGCGCACGGAACTGGCGAGCTGGTAAAACTCCACGGTGAAGCGGCGAATGGCTTCCGGGTTGGCGACTACCCGTTTCAGGGGGCGCTGCAGTACATGGCGGAGGTTGGGCTCCCAGTCTGTCTTGAAGGGCTCGGCACTGGCGATAACCGCTTCCTGATCGGTCAGCTCTACCGCGAGAATATGATGCCGCTGGGCGAACGCGAATGACATGGCATGGGCGATGGCGGGTGCGTCAATTTTGAGCGGATCAATATGGTAATAAGGCTGCCCCGACCATTCGGCCAGCCACCGGGTCAGGCGCTCCAGGTCCAGGGTCCGCTGGTCCCGCAGACTGGTGAGCCCGGCAATGGCGATGACTTCCAGCGGATGCCGGCTGCGGGACTCTGCCCCCAGGTTCGCTGCCAGTACCCTTTCGGCATCCTGGCGGCTGATTTCGCCGGTATCAGCCAGGGCGTTACTCAGCTCCCGCAGAGTCAGCGTGTGGTCAGGACGGCTACCGGTGGCGGCCATGGCACTCTCCCTCGCGCTCAGCGGCGGTTGGCTTTCAGGTGAAACATGGCCGTAGTGAACAGCGCAAAGGT
>CAYMQO010000387.1:1424-2524 GCA_964392405.1 uncultured Marinobacter sp. | reverse complement strand
TAACTGCCAAAGAAGCGGTACTGGCTGATGAATTCGGTCATCGGCCGGTTCAGGTCCGGGTCACCGGGTAGCAGGGTGACATCCACCAGCCAGGGACGCTCACCGGCGTCCAGCTCCACCACATGCCATCCCTGAATGGACGGGCACCGGATTTCGGCGGTGACACTGATGTCGTAGAAAGAGAAGTGAGCGCCACCCTCGGTTTCCAGGTGCCAGGTCCGGGACCAGTCATCCTGCTCGTCACCCACGTTCCCATCGGTATACCAGACCAGCCGCGTGTTGTTAAAGTCGGGGGCATCGACGACGTCGAGCTCGCAGATGCCGGCCAGAGGTTCCGGCAGTGTCAGGGATAGCGTGTTGTCCTCTGCCGTTTCCGGCAGGTGAATGTCCCCCAGGGAGGGTGGCGGAGAATCGATCACTGCCCGCAGGTCCGGGGGCATGGACTCCAGATAGAAAGGAGTTCCGTGGTTCTTCATGCCCTGGTAGGTGGGGGCGCGGTCCAGATCCTGGTAAAGCTCATCCTCGTGGATAAACGTCAGCTCGAAGGCCTCGGCTTCGGCATCCGCCTTACTGACGACATAGGCGACAAGCTCGTCCGGTGTCTCAGAAGTGAAGTTCAGTCGCAGGTTGCCCGATCCCTTGCCTGTGTGGCCTACCATGTAAAACAGCTCCTGTTTGGCCTTGTCCAGCCCGTCGACATGGGGCGCGCCACGCAGGGTGGCTGCCTCCACGGGGACAGAGGTGTAGATCTGTCCACTGAACCAGTGTGTTTCGGTTTCCTCCAGATAGAGTTCGAACTCGCCTGGCTCCCCGGTAGGCACGGCCCGCGCACGGGCGCCGTTCATCGTCACTTCTGTGGCCTGGTGAGGATCAAGTGGCAACACCAGCGGCTCCACCAACGCCGGAAAGTAGGTACCCCGTGCTGTTACCCGTTGTAGACTTTCCAGGGATTCCAGATCGATGTTCCAGCCCAGGGGAACCTGCCTGGATAAAGTGGCGACCTTCGGCCACATGCCGTAAAAACCCGTAAAGGTCTGAGCTTCATGAAACCGGATCGGTATGACGTCGCCGTTGGCGCCGGTCAGTTCCAGGTCGGTAAT
>CAYMQO010000387.1:0-1324 GCA_964392405.1 uncultured Marinobacter sp. | reverse complement strand
ACCACCAGTTGCCTGCTGCGTCCTGGGTTACCTTGCGCCTCGAAGGAACCACTGGTGTAAAGCGCAAGGCGCCGGATCCATCCGGTGTCCCGCTCCAGCACCATGACTCCGGCGATCCTGGCGTTATCCTGGCCCTTGCCTTCCAGGTCCACGGTCACTTCGGTCTCAGTCACTTTGCGGGTGGTAAGGGCCACCTCCTGAAGCTCGCCTGGCTCCTCAACGGTGACGGTTTCGCCTTCCGTCAGGGAGATATCAGGGAACGGCGCCCCCGGTTTGGCCATCTGCTGCTCCAGCTGATCGATCAGGGGCGCGATTGCAGCTTCTCTCTGAATGGCCTGCCAGAGAACTTCATTGCGGCTGGTAAAACTTTTCAGCTCGCCTGACCGAGCGTCGAGGAAGAACTCGAAGCCGGATTCCATCAGTTCGCGCACGACCTCGGTACCATGGTCGGTAGGCCCGAAACTGGAGATCGTGCGGCCGCCCATCTTCATCCAGAAGTATTCGGGCTGCATGGCGATGTGCAGTTGCCGCCCGGAACCCAGCACCTCATAGTCGACGATCACATTACTGTCGATGGTAAGGGAGTCAGTTCCCCACGGCCCGTCCACTTCCAGGAAGGTTCTGGTATAAATATCATAAAGGCGGGTATCACCCTTTGCGGGGCTGAAGGTCAGGGAGTCCGGAGTGGCGGTCAGCAAACCGCAGGAGGCGATCAACAAGGTGGCGGACACCAGCAGGCTGCCCGCAATAATTGGCCGTAAAAACATCAAAATCCCTTTCATCGCATTTTCAGAAGTATGAACAACCGGACGGCCTGTCCATCACGTTGGAGCGGCATCCGGTGTCCCGTCTGGGCAAATCATCTACCGATTGCCACCGGACCACTGGTCCGGAGAAGAAACGTTACTGTCGCGGAAAAGTCCATATCGGAGCCGAATATAACGCCTGAACACCTGTAAATCCAGTTGAAACGGGGCGTGGCGTAATTGTCCATTGGTGGGGCGAGGCGACGGCGATGGTGGCGCCGGTGGAGCGGCTACAGGCCTGATTCAGTTTTTTTGATCATTGCGGTCAAATTGTTCCGCTTTTAGCGATGACGTCCGCTCACTATAGTACTTATAACGATCCCTTGCATGGATCAACAGTATTGATGATTGCTCCACGGGGAGTGAAGCAAGGTATATCTGGTGCCCGCCAGTGGCCGGATTAGGTTAACGGTGTGGTGACTGGCGCCCAATCTTGATAACTACAGGAAATGCAGAATGTCCAATAAAGCCATTGAAATTTACCGCAAACGCCGCAGCCAGTACGCATTGGGCAAGAA
>CAYMQO010000386.1:0-2536 GCA_964392405.1 uncultured Marinobacter sp. | reverse complement strand
TCCGTGTCCTGTAGTGCCACGCTACACTGCCTCTGTCTGGGCCCGTAGGGCGTTATCGGGGAGGTTCGGGATCTGCCGCGGGCTCGTGCATGGCTTGCCACTTTTTCAGAAAGCTGCGATACCGTCCGAGCGCCTCTTCGACCGACTCCAGGTCGGGAGTATCGGCGGACTTGACCAGCACGATCAAGCCATTGCCTTTAATGTCCTGGTGGCCGTCGGGGTGGCAGACCACGTCCCCGTTAAGGTCGATATAGGCCAGCGCTGTGCCGATGCCGTGGCGGGTCAGGGCGCTGACTATATCAGACCAGTTGAGGTCGTCCAGTGCGAGATCGTACCGGTGTGGATGATCGTGTTCGTAGTTGAACATGTCCTCCAGAATCTTCTCGGTACCCGGCGACACTACGGCCCGGACCATGATTTCCGGATAGGTGCGTACGGGGCGGATGGTCGACAGTACACCGATGGACCGGAAACGCTGGCGGTTCTCGTCCCGCACGCACTCCGCCGTCGCCTTGCCGGCCAGGCTGAGCTCGCTGAGCCGGTGGGCGATGTCGAAGGTGAAGCTATCTGAACTGGCATCGGTTTCATCCAGTGCAAGGATCAGAATGTGGCGGGCGTCACCGGCGTGCACGGCTTTCAGGTCGTTCTCATTGGAGCCACTGCCGTGGTAGTGGACCAGGCCGATATCCCGCAGTTCTGGGGGCAGGCCGGATGGATACTCCCGGGTCAGCAGCATGATGGGCACGCTTTCGTAGCCGGGTACGGCACGAAGCTGGGTGGCAACGCGCATAAAATACTGCTCGCCGCCCCGTCTGGGGGTGTTGATAATGACTACGTGGTTTTTCATGGGATATCTCCAGCGGCCGGCGAGGATGCGCTCCCGTCGGTAGAAGCGGTATTCGATGTAATCGCTGATTATCAGCGTCAGCAAAGTGATCGCGGTGATGTACATCAGCAATATGGTGCTGGCCCTGCCCAGAAAAGTGGTGGGCGCCAGATCGCCGAACCCCACGGTGGTCAGTGTCGTCATCGCCAGCCAGAATGCCTGGGGCAGATTGAGGGGTTCTGCAAGCCAGAGGATCAGGGTGTGTACGATCACCACTGATAACAACAACAGGAACAACCGCCGTAATCGGTTGCGGATGATGCCAGACATCGGCAGGTGGGTGAGCTGGTGTTTCGGGTTCAGCGGACGGCGGTTGGGCAGCATCGGTACTTCCGGCGGTTGCTGTGGCGGTTCTGCCCCATCCGGTAAAAATCCGGGGTTGTACGCAGACACTTGCAGTATAGAGTAGACCGAATCCAACCGAGAGTCAGGGAGTTGCGTTATGTCAGAGCCGTGGGAAAAGCTGCCGGAGCCGCTGGCGGAAGAGGTTGCGGGCACGTGGGCTTCCGTATTCGAAGGCGGGGTTCCGCAATGGCTCACGCAGACCGGTCTGACGGAAGCGGATATAGCCAGCGCCATGGCCCGAAGTCTTTATCTGCGGGAGACGTTGCAGCGCCACGGAGAGCTGGTGCGAGCCGCGCTGGCCTTTCGCCCACTGAGCGAACCCACCACCGGCGACAGCCTGCGCCAGCGCTGGCAGGACTATCTGGCTGAGATCGACGATGAACCCGGGTTACATCGCGCCCTGCGGCTGTTCCGCCGGGAAAGCCAGTTTCGCATGATCTGGCGGGATGTGACCGGGCTGGCGGATTATCATGAAACCGTCGCGGCGGCCAGCGAGTTTGCCGATATCAGCATCCAGGCCGCGCTGGAGTGGCTCTATCCCCAGGCCTGTGAGCAGTACGGCACGCCCTATGGCAGCCCCTGGGGCCGGGGCCCGGTTACCGGCGACGATGTGCCGCAGCCCCTGGTGGTGCTGGGTATGGGCAAGCTGGGAGGCCGCGAGCTGAATATCTCCTCCGATATCGACCTGATCTTTGCGTTTCCCAGTAAGGGGGAGACCCGGGGCGGGCGGCGGTCGCTGGACAATCAGCAGTTTTTTATCCGCCTCGGCCAGAAGCTGATCCAGGCGCTGGATCAGATCACCGCTGACGGCTTTGTCTTCCGGGTGGACATGCGCCTGCGTCCCTATGGCCAGAGCGGCGCTTTGGCCCTGAGCTTTGCGGCACTGGAAACCTATTACCAGGACCAGGGGCGGGAGTGGGAGCGCTACGCCATGGTCAAGGCCCGGGTTGTTGCCGGCGACCAGCAGGCCGGGCAGGTGCTGCTGGAGAGCCTGCGGCCGTTCGTCTACCGCAAGTACATTGATTTCAGCGCGTTTGAGTCCCTGCGCTCCATGAAGGCCATGATCAATCGTGAGGTCCGGCGCAAGGGTCTGGAGAACAATATCAAGCTGGGCAGCGGCGGTATTCGGGAGATTGAGTTTGTGGTGCAGGCTTTCCAGCTGATCCGCGGCGGCCGGGACCGGGAGCTTCAGCAGCGGGAGCTGCTGATCATCCTGGATGAGCTGGAAAAGCTGGAATTGCTGCCGCCGCCGGTGGTCAGTGAGCTGGAGCATGCGTATCTGTTCCTGCGTAATCTGGAACATGC
>CAYMQO010000385.1:0-2538 GCA_964392405.1 uncultured Marinobacter sp. | reverse complement strand
TCAGTCCCATGCCGGGCGCCAGCGCGATCGGGTAGTTGGCCCAAAGGCCCATGATGAGGGTGCCGATCACTGCTGCAAGACAGGTCGCTACGAACACCGCGCCCGAATCCATGCCCGCCTGCGAAAGCAGTGAGGGGTTGACCACCACCACATAGGCCATGGTCAGGAAGGTAGTAATGCCGGCGATCACTTCCCGTTTTACGGTAGTGCCATGAGCCTGCAGCTTGAACAACTTTTCGAGCATGGGACGCCTCGGGGGTGGACGGATTCTGAGCAATGGTTAAGGGGGCGCAATGATACCTCAGGATTGGATTTCAGGCCATGCAAGGGCACAGGGATCCGCCGTTGCGGTATCGCGGTATCAGCGCGGGTGATAATTTTCCATTAGGCAGGTTTATTTGATTCGGCCCCGGTGACGGGGTAGCTTGATCCGTTGTCCCAATAACCAACAACATCCACCCGGATACAGAATCGGAGCAATAAGATGCGTGCAATTCTCTGCAAGGAGTATGGCCCGGCAGAAAAGCTGGTGATCGAGGATATTGAATCCCCCGAGCCCACCGGCAGCCAGGTCAAGGTCAAGGTTAAAGCAGCGGGCCTGAACTTTCCCGATACCCTGATCATCGAAGGCAAGTATCAGATCAAGCCGGAAATGCCTTTCTCTCCGGGCGGTGAGATGGCCGGTGAAGTGCTTGCGGTTGGAGACAAGGTGACCCGCTTCAAGGTAGGGGACCGGGTGATCGGCATGACAGGCTATGGTGCCTTCGCCGAGGAGATGCTGGTGGAAGAAAATCGTCTGCTGCCCCTGGCCGAAGGTATGAGCAACGAAGAGGGCGCCGCCTTTACCATGGTGTACGGCACGTCGTACCACGCACTCAAGCAGCGGGCGAACATTCAGCCGGGGGAAACCCTGCTGGTACTTGGCGCCAGTGGCGGCGTTGGTCTGGCAGCGGTAGAACTGGGCAAGGCCATGGGCGCCCATGTGATTGCAGCGGCCAGTACTGATGCCAAGCTGCAGGTGGCAAAAGAAGCCGGTGCGGATGAGCTGCTCAATTACAGCAACATCGACAAGCCGTTGAAAGACGTCATCAAGGACATGACTGGCGGCAAGGGGGTCGACGTTGTCTATGATCCGGTCGGCGGCGATTACACCGAACAGGCGCTGCGTGCCATGGCATGGAACGGTCGTCACCTGATCATTGGCTTTGCTGCAGGTGATATTCCGAAAATTCCCGCCAACCTGGCCCTGCTCAAGAGCTGCGCTGTGGTCGGTGTGTTCTGGGGTGCCTTTACTCAGAAAGAGCCGCAGAACCACGTACAGAACATGAAAGAGCTGTTCCAGATGTATGGTGAAGGCAAGATCAAGCCAAAGGTCAGCGAAGTATTTGCCTTTGAGGACTACGTAAAAGCGCTGCATGCCCTCACCGGCCGTACCGCAACCGGCAAGGTGGTATTGAAGGTCAGCGATTAATCTGGCGTTCTGTCAGAATCTGACTTCAATCAGGACAGGGCGCCTGAAGGTGCCCTGTCTCTCATCCCGGGTTACTCCTTCCTGCTATATTTCCCGTTAGCGACTTTCACGTAGAATCTTTACTCAGGTTAAGGTGCAGTGCGCCTGTTCGTGCCACGCTTGCACGTTCATTCCCTCGAGCCTCCGGGCCTGAGCTTACTGATGGAACTGATATGTCTGAACGGATGTGGATGGCAGCCCTGGGTTCGCTTGTTATTGGCGCGGGTCTGACGCTGGCAGGCTGTGGCGGGGGTGGCGGCGGTGGTGGTAGTTCGTCCTCCGGCGGTGGTACCGGGGTTCAGGGAACCATAGACATTGCCACCGGTACCCGTGTGGACGGTGATTACGCCAGCCTTTGGCGGGCCAACGGTGAGCGCTGGCCGGCGGGAAGCGGTGGGGCAGTGTCAATCATGATCCCGTCAACCACCGGGGGCTACCTGAGCGCGAGCAGCGGTGCCCGGTCATCAGGCTTTAACTATCCGGAAGACGTCAGTGACCAGTACCAGGTCTTCCTGCAGGCGGGTGACCGCTACTTTCTGCATTGTTTTCCCTCCGATGGGGTGTCGTTGAGCGATGTACAGGCATCGCTTGAGCTTGACAGTGTCTCTACCCATACCGGTGACGCCTGCAACAACGGAGGTCAGGTCTCGGCCAGCGGGGAATCCCTGATCACGATTACCGCCGAAGCCGGTGGTCCGTTCCGGTATGTATTGACCGTGTCGACCCGGAACGCACTCGCCAGTCAGCAGGTGGCATGGCCGGAGCCACCCCTTCGCCTGAACGAAGCCATTGTCACCGGCGACCTTGCCATTACGAGCCGGATGTCGACTTCGGGTCTTACCGCCGGCTCCTCTATGACCGTGGTCCGTCCCCTGGGACCGGAGACCTGGAAGGTGAAACGCAAGGCAGGCGTCCAGGCATTCTCGACATTCAGCAACAGTGATCCGAGAGCTGAGACCATCGAGTGGATTCGCGGATTGCGGGAAGAGTTCGGGCTGGCAGCGGAACCGGACTATGTTATGGGGACG
>CAYMQO010000384.1:0-2543 GCA_964392405.1 uncultured Marinobacter sp. | reverse complement strand
GCTCCTGTCGGCGCCACCCGCCAGACAACATTGGCAAGGTCATCAGCAACAATCACCGCGCCACCGGGGTCCACGGTTACACCCACCGGCCGGCCCCGGGTTTTGCCGTCATCGGTCCGGAATCCGGTCATGAAGTCGATGGGCTGTCCGGAGGGCTGATCACCACTGAACGGCACAAAAATCACCTTGTAGCCAACGGGGGGTGTGCGGTTCCAGCTGCCATGCTCGCCAACGAAGGCACCTTCGGCAAACTCACCATCGAAGGCACCGTTGGAGAAGTCGAGGCCAAGCGCCGCCACGTGAGAGCCCAGGCTGTAATCCGGTACAATTGCCGACTCGACCTTTTCCGGCTTCTGGGGCTGGGCCCGTGGGTCTACGTTCTGGCCCCAGTAACTGTAGGGCCAGCCATAGAAGCCGCCTTCCTGAACCGAGGTGAGATAATCGGGAACCAGATCCGGCCCCAGCTCGTCCCGCTCATTGACCGCAGCCCAGAGTTCACCGGTATCCGGATGGATCGCAAGGGCGGTAGGGTTACGCAGCCCCGTCGCGTAGGGCCTGTGCATGCCGGTCTCCCGGTCAATCTCCCACACCAGAGCCCGATCGGCTTCTGCGACCATGCCGCGTTCGGTGATGTTGCTGTTGGATCCGATACCCACATACAGGAAACGCCCGTCAGGCCCCGCTGTCATGGCCTTGGTCCAGTGATGGTTGATCTCTGAGGGAAGGTCGGCGAGTTTCTCCGGCGGACCGCTGGCCCGGGTCTGCCCTTCTTCGTAATCAAAGCGCACCACCGCGTCCTGATTGGCGACGTAGAGATTATTGTCTACCAGGGCCAGGCCATAAGGGGCGTTAAGATTCTCCGCAAAAACCGTCTGTTCCTCATAGGTGCCATCACCGTCGCTGTCCCGCAACAGGGTCAGGCGGTTACCGCTCTCTACTGAGGTGGTGCCACGGGCCTTGATAAAGCCGGCGATCACATCTTTGGGCTTCAGGGCAGACGCGTTGCCGCCCCGGCCTTCGGCAACCAGAATGTCGCCGTTTGGCAGTACCAGGGTCTGGCGCGGAATCTTCAGGTCGGTGGCGATGGCGGTAACGGTATAGCCTTCCGGAACCGTTGGCACCGCGTCGCCCCAGGGCGTCGGCTCGGCGACGGTCATGCTGGGGAGTAGTCCCCGGTCCGGTTCCGGCAGTTGGGGATCTGGCCCGATGGTTTGCTCGAAATTCGACTGGCCACTGTCACAGGCGGTCAGGAACACCGCAAGAGAGGCAACGCAAGTAACGGTAAATGTTTTCATTTTCTGACTCCTGCATAGCCCATGGACAGGCCAACCCAGGTGGCTGCGCAAGCCAGAAGTGTAACGATAACCGAAAGGACAAGACCCGTGGGCATCATGGCCCAGGCATCCTTGGCGTGGATCAGTGCGTTGATAAATCCCAGAATCCAGGTAGCCAGTAACAGGATAATGTAGAAGAGTCCGCGCCCCTGCCGGCGTTCGGGTCGGATCAGACCAATAATGGCACAGGCTAAGGCGAGACCGCCGAAGACCAGGCCGCCGGCGATCAGCCAGGAGGCAAAGTTGCTCCACTGAATCTGGTAGCTCGACGAATAGGCGATATCACTCAGCATGGCGGCCAGGAACAAGGGAACAGTCCCGGCAAGCAGTGTGGCATGGATCGGATGAAGCGCGCCTGTATAGGCGCGGGCGGCGGTAGTAGTCACTGTGAACTCTCCTTAATTGCAGTGGTACTTCCCAGGGCTTGAGATGACCCGAACAACCGCCGGTGCTCCACGGCAACAAATTAACGGACTGCGTTGCGCAAGGCTGGATTTTTAAAGTTGCCGGTGAAGCTCCGTGCGGCAGAGAGGATCGTTTTTCAGCGTAGACCCGCGGGGTTCGGGGCGAAACGTCCTAATACCCGACAGGTTTCTGCCTAAGCGCGCAGTCGGCCGGTTGGCCATTTCCCTCGTTATACGCGTGGCCAGGCTACTGTTTTTGATAGAAATTCGGCTGCGTCTCATTTCTTCTGTATCAAAATGTGGCGCATGTGTAACAAATACGTTTTGTTACAAACATCCGCTATTTTGTAACGAACCTCCCATCCAGAATCCCGCCCGGTTTGTGAAATTTTGAAAAATCGAACATTTCGAAAGGGAAATATATGCTCAGGAAAGCCGTTGTGCTTGGGTTAACCGGTCTGTTGCTGGTGGGTTGCGACGATGATCTGTTTTCGGGTGATAAGAGCGGTTCGGGCCGGTCGGGCGAACGCACTAGCACTGAATTAAACCTGCCTTCCGCCATTGCAGAAGCAAACTATTCCGCTCAGGTTGGCAAGGGGCCGTTGTCGGGTGATGTTAGTTATCGCGCTGTGGAACTGCCCGACTGGGCGTCACTGGAGGAGGCTACGGGCACCATTACAGGCAGGCCGGGTGGCGCTACCGCTGCCAGACTCCCTGTTGTCATTGAGGCTGACAATGGCAGCCAGGCGACTGTTCTGACCGGCTCGCTCCAGGTCGAACATGCGGCTGCGTATAGCCGACGGGC
>CAYMQO010000383.1:0-2543 GCA_964392405.1 uncultured Marinobacter sp. | reverse complement strand
GCCAGCCCTACCCCGACCGCTACGGCAATGACCATATCAAATATCACGGTCAGCCCGAAGCAGGTCACCAGCACGATGATATCTCCCGCCGGGGCCGACTTCAGAGTGTGCACGAAATGCCGCGCCTCACTCATGTTCCAGGCCACGATAAACAGCAGGGAGGCCAGTGCTGCCATGGGCACCAGGCCCAGTACACCGGCAAGTACCACCACCGACAGCAGTACCACGATGGCGTGCACCAGCGCCGCAATGGGCGAGCGGGCACCGCTGCGGATACTGGTGGCAGTACGGGCCAGCGCTGCCGTTGCGGTGATGCCGCCAAAAAAGGGCGCGGCGATATTACCCAGTCCCTGGCCGATCAGTTCCGCGTTGGGATCGTGGCGGGTACGTGTCAGCCCATCAGCCACCACGGCACACAGCAGGGATTCAATGGCGCCAAGCATGGCGATAGCAAATGCCGGGCCCATCAGTGCGCGGAACAGGTCAAAACTCAACACCAGGGGCTGCCCGTCGGGCCCCGGTAATTGCCAGGGCACCATGAACGAGGGCAGGATCGGCGGAATACCCTGCCCGGTTTCGCCATCGATTTCCCAGGTAAAACGCGAGGCAATGGTCTCCACCGCTGGTGCCCCATCGCCGCCGAACATGGCATTAACGGCCCAGGCCACCAGCCCGCCGGCGACCAGCCCCACCAGAGGCGCTGGTACGGGAATTCTCAGCTTCGGCCACATCAGCATCAGGGCCAGGGTAAACACGCCAACCCCCAGCTCCAGCGGCTTCAGGGTCGGGAAGGACGACAGAATGATTCCGAGGTTTTCAAAGAAGTGCTCCCCCATGGGGCCGGTGGTCAGGCCCAGGAAGTCCGGCACCTGCAACATGGCGATCACCACCGCGATGCCTGCAGTAAAACCCAGCACCACCGGATAGGGTACAAACTGTATCAACCGCCCCATACGGGTTACGCCCAGCGCCACCAGCAGCACACCGGCCATCATGGTAGCGATCAGCAGACCGCCAAGTCCGTACTGCTGGACGATGGGAAACAGGATGACGACAAACGCGGCCGTCGGTCCGGAAACGTTAAAGCGGGCGCCCCCGGTGAGGGCGATAATCGCGCCCGCAACAATGGCGGTATAGAGCCCATGCTGAGGTGGCACGCCAGTGGCGATAGCCAGTGCCATGGACAGGGGCACGGCCACCGTACCGACGGTCATTCCCGCCATGATGTCCTGACGCAGTTCCGACGCCCCGTAACCGTCCCGAAACGCATCGCGAAGCCCGGTAGCGATGCCGGGAACATGGACCCGAAACCGTTGTCGTGCCATGACAGGAAACCTCTCTAGCAGGAATGGACACCCGGGAATGAACCCTTAAGCAGACGGCCAGCAAGCCGCAGGTCGGTAATAACTTTAACATAATCAACGGCATACCGTTCCCTGGCAGCCGGTGTGATCAGGGATTCAGTGGTTCATGCCCGGAGCATGGGCGTCCTGGGAGCCCAGATGATCCAGGGTAATGTCGGCAAAAGGCACCACCTCGCCGCCAAACTCTGCGGCAAACGCTTCGGCCGCTGACGCTTCCGCAAAGGATGCCAGGGTCGGCCCCATGGCGCCGGTGCGTTCGGAACCTACGACATAAAACGCCTCACGGGCATCAATCAGTGCAGTATCAGCCGGCTCCTCCCATTCCGTCTCGGCCATATCGTGCACATATAGCGTATGGTCACGATTGACGTTTTCCGGCTGCAGCACCCATGAGAACATGTCCCGCGTGGAACAGAACTTGCGAACCTGCTCCTCCCGGACGGTGATGGCCTCGCCCTTGGGGCCGGGGAACCGGGTAATGGCCATGCCACACACATGGCACTCGTCCCCGGAGTCAAAATGGACCGGGTCGGGCCGGGCGCCCTCGGTGCTCTCACCGGAGTCCGAGCAACCGGCGAGAAAGGCAGTGAAGGCCAGCGCCAGGGTGATACCCACTAACCGCGATAGTTTCATCACGAACTCCCTCTCAGATACGACGATTTCGGAACAGCGCCCAGGCCCCGGCCAGAGGCACCACGAACCAGATCACCAGAGCGCCCCACAGTCCGCCGGGACCCATGGGAAGATCCGAGCCAAGACTCAGCACACCGGTCAGCTGGGAGCCGCCCTCAAACACGACAATATTCAGCAGACGGTAGACATCCGTCGGGTTCAGAAGCAGTAACCACGGTAACAGTTCCGGATTCAGTCTGCCCTCGCTGGCCACCAGCAGACCCAGCAGCATCAGGTCGAAGATCAGCACAAAGAAAAACCAGATCGCCAGCGCCAGGCCGGCTGCCAGTGGTTTTTCACTCACCCGCACGCTCACCAGATAGGCCAGCGCAATAAATCCCCAGCCCAGCAGGATGGTGGACAGGATAAAACGCAGTAGCGCTGCTGCCAGCGTGCCGACGGCAATATCATCCACCAGCACGGCGATGGCGACGCCGGCGATACCAAAGCCAATGACGGTGGCCAGCGCCAGGGTCAGGCTGTGGCCCAGGAACTTGCCGAACAGCA
>CAYMQO010000382.1:0-2558 GCA_964392405.1 uncultured Marinobacter sp. | reverse complement strand
TATGCTGGATTTGATGGTATTGTACAAGACGTCCGAATGCACCTGCCATCACAACGGGTGCCGGAATTCTGGCGTTCGGGAGCGGCGAATTTGTGAGCCCGTACAATAGGACACAAACGGAAACTTTGTCGCACGTCACGAATAGCCTATAAATAAAGGGGCTTAATAGAACACCTTCAATTTGTGTGTTAAAAAGCCACTCTCTGAACACCGACACTCGCAGAGCGCAAGGCAGTTGCACAATGGATGACAACTTCGAAAATCTGAAAATTATGGTGATTGACGACAGTAAGACCATTCGTCGCACCGCAGAGACGCTGCTCAAAAAAGTGGGCTGCGAGGTAATCACCGCCACTGACGGATTTGATGCACTCGCGAAAATAGCCGATTCCCACCCAGACATCATTTTCGTTGATATCATGATGCCCCGTCTGGACGGCTATCAGACCTGCGCCCTGATCAAGAACAACTCAGCGTTTCGCAAAACGCCCGTGATCATGCTTTCGAGCAAGGACGGGCTGTTCGACAAGGCTAAGGGGCGCATTGTCGGGTCGGACCAGTACCTGACCAAACCATTCAGCAAGGACGAGCTGCTTAACACGATTCGCCAGTATGTTCCCCAGGCGGAACAGTGACGCCGTCCTATAAGAGAACCACCGAGGATATCATGGCCCGCATTCTGATCGTTGACGACTCCCCCACCGAGATCAAGAAGATCTCCACCATTCTGGAAAAACACAAACACGAAGTACTGACCGCTGATAACGGCGCCGACGGCGTCGCCATGGCCCGGGCGGAAAACCCCGACCTGGTGCTGATGGACGTGGTCATGCCCGGACTGAACGGCTTCCAGGCCACACGACAGCTGACCCGTGCTCCGGAAACGGCGTCCATCCCGGTTGTCATTGTGACCACCAAGGACCAGGAAACCGACCGGGTATGGGGCACGCGCCAAGGCGCCAAGGGCTACCTGGTGAAGCCGGTGAACGAGAACGACCTGATCAGCACCATCAACAATCTCATTTCCTGATCAAGCGCCTCTTGGAGTAAGCATGTCTGCCCAGGCCACACCCTTTGCCGTTTTGACGGATATTGCCCGGCGAAGCCGGTCGCTGGCGGCCGGCCTGCCGGAACAGCAGGAAGCCGTGGCCCTGTGGAACGGCATCGGTTTCATGCTTGCCGGCCAGCGCTTTGTCGCCCCCATGGGGGAAGTGGTCGAGATCCTGCACCAGCCCAGGTATACCCATGTGCCTGGGGTTCATCCTTTTATGCTTGGCGTCGCCAACGTTCGGGGCCGCCTGCTACCCCTGATCGACCTGGCCCAGTTCTTCGGCCTTCCCCGCAGTTCCCGCAGCAGTCGGGACCGCCGGGTGCTGGTGGTTGAACAGGATGACATCTTCGCCGGGCTGGTGGTGGACGATGTCGCCGGCATGCAGTACTTCGCCGAAGACAGCTTTGTATCCAGCTCCAGGGACGTTCATGACGCGGTGAGCCCCTTTGTTCAGGGTGGCTATGTCCGTGATGACGAAATCTGGAACGTGTTCTCAACTTTTGCGCTAATCGATGATGAGCGCTTCCTGGATGTGTCACAGTGGTAATAATTACGGACGCGCCGGCTCTGCTGGCCGCCTTACCCTCCGAAACCTATTTGCCAAAAAGAAGAGAGGCCGGGAGCCAAAGATGAAAAACAACGCCGGAAGATTCAGCATGGGACAGGGCGCCAACAAGCTTGTCGCCGGCCTGATCGCAGCGCTGATCGTACTTACCGTGCTGCTCGTTGTGGTCCTGTTCATCATTAACAAGAACAGCCGTAACGATCAGGAATACATCTCCTACGCAGGTGAGTTGCGGGTACTTTCCCAGGAAATTACCAGTAACGCGACCGAAGCCGCGGATGGCAACAGCGAGGCTTTCGCCCGGCTGCAGGCCAGCCGCAACGAGTTTGCGGAGCTGTGGGGGTATATCCTCCAGGGTAATCCCGAGACCGGCCTTCCAGCCAGTGACCTGGCCGCGGAAAGTAACGTACAACCCTACTGGGATACGGTCAGAACCAACGCTGACAGCATCGTAAACACCCGTGAGGACGTACTGGCGCTGCACCAGGTAGCCAGCACCCTGAACGACACCATTCCCCGGCTGCAGGTGGAATACCGCGATATCGTCGCGGTGCTGCTGGATAACAACGCCCCCGCGGACCAGGTCGCCCTGGCCCAGCGTCAGTCACTGCTGGCCGAGCGTATCGCCCGGGCGGTGAGCAGCGTTCTGTCGGGCGATGAAGACGCAGTTGTTGCGGCTGACCGGTTTGGTCGTGACGCTACCGACTTTGGTCGCGTGCTTAAAGGCCAGTTACAGGGCGACGCCGCCAGGAACATCTCCCGCATCGATATCGAAGAAGCCCGCTATGGCCTGGAAGCAGCGGAAGAGCTGTACCAGTTCGTTTCCCAGAACATCGACGCCATTCTTGGGGCCTCTCCCGACCTCTACCGTGTGCGTAACGCATCCAGCGAAATCTTCCAGAACTCCCAGCTGCTGCTGCAGGAAATCTCCAAACTGGCGGA
>CAYMQO010000381.1:0-2570 GCA_964392405.1 uncultured Marinobacter sp. | reverse complement strand
GTGAATGAAACCCGCATTAACGCTTTCCAGCGCCTTCCTGCAGCCTTCCAGTGACGCCCTGCCCCAGCCGCTGCTTGAGCTGCGGCAACAGCGGGGCACGGCATTGGTGGATATGCCGCTGCCAACCCGCAAGACCGAAAACTGGAAATATTCCAGCAAGCACCTGAAGCTGTCCGATGAGCTGGCCGCTTCTCTGCCCGCAGGACAGGCTGAAACGTCGATCGCCGACAGCGGCTACCGGGTCGTGTTTCGCAACGGCGTCATTGATCCGGACGCCAGCCGTCTGCCGGAAACCGGTGGTGTAAAAATCCAGCGCTTCACCGAGCTCAGCCATGACGAAGCAGCGATTCTGGCGGAACGTCTGGACAATACCCTGGATCCCGGCGCGACCCAGATGGCACGCCTCAACAGCGCCCGGTTTGAAGACGGCCTGCTGATCACCCTGAGCCCGGAGGCGGTTCTTGCCGAGCCCCTGTTTGTGATTCACGAAGTGACCGGCACCGCCAGCGGATCTGCCTTTCCACGCATTTATGTGGACGCAGGCAGGCACAGCCAGATGACCCTGGTGGAAGAGTATCTGTCCAGCGGTGATGAGCCCGTGATGGTGGATGCCGTTACCGAGTTCATGGTGGCCGAAGGTGCCCAGATCACCAGTATCCGCCTGAATGCCGAGTATCAGAATGTCCAGCACATCGGTGCCACAGGCGTTCGCCAGCAGCGCAGTTCCCGTTTTGAAAGCCATTGCGTAGGTTTTGGCGGACCGCTGCGCCGGCATGACCTCCAGCTCCGGCTTGAAGGTGAAGGTGCCGAATGCAAGCTGAACGGTGTTGTGGTTACCCAGGACCGCCAGCACTACGACAACCATACGTCCATCGAGCACGTGGCGGCCCACTGTAACAGCGAGGAAAACTACCGCAATATTGCCGCGGATGACTCCCATGCTGTCTTTAACGGGCGGATTTATATCCATCAGGACGCCCAGAAGTCCAATGCCGATATGAACAACAAGAACCTGCTGCTCTCCACCGGGGCTGAAATCGATACCAAGCCTGAACTGGAGATCTACGCGGATGACGTCAAGTGCGCCCATGGCGCCACCATTGGTCAGCTGGATGATGAGTCCCTGTTCTACCTGGTGACCCGGGGCATCGCCCGTCGCGAAGCCAAGGTGTTGCTGACCATGGCGTTTATCAACGAACTGGTGAGGCAGATTCCGGTCGAGCAGGTTCGTGACAGCGCCAACGAGCGTCTGAACCGATTCTTTACCAAGACCTTTGAGGAGGCCTGATACGGTATGTCCGATTTATCCATGGCCAGCACAGCCCCCATCACCGGCTTTGACGTTACCGCCATTCGTCGGGATTTTCCGATACTGTCCCAGCAGATCAACGGTAAGCCGCTGGTCTATCTGGACAATGGCGCCTCGTCCCAGAAGCCCAGTGTGGTGCTCGATGCCATGGACCGGTACTACCGTGAAATGCACTCCAATGTTCACCGCGGTGCCCACACGCTGGGCGATCGCGCCACCACGGCGTTTGAGGGTGCTCGCGAGAAGGTGCGGGCATTTCTCAACGCCGGCAGCACCCGCCAGATCATCTGGACCCGGGGCACCACCGAGGCCCTGAACCTGGTCGCCAACGGCCTCGCGCCACGGCTGAAACCCGGCGATGAGATCCTGGTGAGCCAGATGGAGCACCACGCGAATATTGTGCCCTGGCAGATGGTGGCTGAGCGCACCGGCGCTAAAGTGCTGCCGGTACAGATCACGCCGGAAGGCGAGCTGGACCTGGACTCGTTTAGCAGCCTGCTGAACGAACGTACCCGGGTGCTGGCCATTACCCATGTTTCCAACGCGCTTGGCACCGTCAACCCGGTAGCGCAGCTGATCCAGCAGGCGAAGGCTTATGGAGCCATCACCGTTGTGGACGGTGCCCAGGCAGTGCCCCACTTCCAGCCGGACGTGCAGGCACTGGATTGTGACTTTTACACCTTTTCATCCCACAAGGTGTTCGGCCCGACAGGTATTGGCGTACTCTACGGCCGGGAAAACCTGCTGGAAGAGATGCCCCCCTACCAGGGCGGCGGCGAAATGATTGAGCGGGTATCGTTCGAGCGCACCACCTGGAACATACTGCCGTACAAGTTCGAGGCAGGCACCCCGGCAATTGCGGAGGCCGTCGGCCTGGGCGCGGCCATCGACTACCTTAATCAGCTGGACCGGCCCGCCATGGAAGCGGCCGAGGGTGCGCTGCTGGCCAGAACCAATGAGCTGGTGGAAACCGTTCCGGGAATGAGCATTATCGGCACCGCCCGTCAGAAAGTACCGGTGCTGTCCTTTAAAATCGAAGGTCTGCACCCCAGTGATATAGGTACACTGCTGGATCAGCAGGGCATTGCGATCCGCACCGGTCACCATTGTGCCATGCCGCTGATGGCTTTTTACGGCGTACCGGGCACAGCCCGGGCGTCGTTTGCGTTCTACAATACGTTGGAGGAAGTGGACCAGTTATTCTCAGGTCTGCAGAAAATTCAGCGTCTGTTTGCTTGATTTGGAGCGTATTGGAGGGAAA